>NZ_JBHVDD010000066.1:0-57080 GCF_042802995.1 Streptomyces sp. NPDC057438 | reverse complement strand
GGACAGCAGGCCGAGGACCGCCTCCACGAGGTCGGCATCACCGTCAACCGCAACGCCGTCCCCAACGACCCGCGGCCGCCGATGGTCACCTCCGGTCTGCGCATCGGCACCCCCGCCCTGGCCACCCGCGGCTTCACCGCCGAGGACTTCACCGAGGTCGCCGACGTCATCGCCGAGGCCCTCAAGCCCTCGTACGACACCGAAGCCCTCAAGACCCGGGTCAAGGCCCTCGCCGACAAGCACCCGCTGTACCCGACGCTGGGTGAGTGACCCGGGCTTCACCGGTCCACACCCCGCATTCCGGGGCACCGCGCACACTGGGGAGTGAGCGCGGTGCCCCGCCCCCGCACCGCTCTCCCCCGTTCTGAGGAGTCACCGTGGCCATCTCGGTCTTCGACCTGTTCTCGATCGGTATCGGCCCGTCCAGCTCCCACACGGTCGGCCCGATGCGCGCGGCCCGGATGTTCGCGCGCCGGCTGCGCAACGAGGAGCTGCTCGCGGGCGTGGCCTCGGTCCGCGTCGAGCTGTACGGCTCGCTGGGCGCGACCGGCCACGGCCACGGCACCCCCAAGGCGGTGCTGCTCGGTCTGGAGGGCGCCTCCCCGCGGACCGTCGACGTGGAGTCGGCGGACGACCGCGTGGAGGCGATCAGGACGTCGGGGCGCATCCGCCTCCTCGACGACCACGAGATCCCGTTCTCCTTCGACAAGGACCTGGTCCTGCACCGCCGCAAGGCACTGCCGTACCACGCCAACGGCATGACCATATGGGCCCATGACGCGGCGGGCGCCGAGGTGCTGTCGAAGACGTACTACTCCGTCGGCGGCGGCTTCGTCGTCGACGAGGACGCGGTCGGAGCGGACCGCATCAAGCTCGACGACACCCCCCTGAAGTACCCCTTCCGCACGGGTGACGAGCTGCTCCGGGTGGCGAAGGAGACGGGTCTGTCGATCTCCGCGCTGATGCTGGAGAACGAGCGGGCCTGGCGCACCGAGGACGAGATCCGCTCCGGACTCCTCGACATCTGGGGGGTCATGCAGGCGTGCGTCTCCCGTGGCATGTCCCGCGAGGGCATCCTGCCCGGCGGTCTGAAGGTCCGCCGCCGCGCGTCCATGTCGGCCCGTCAGCTCCGGGCGGAGGGCGACCCGCTGGCCCGCTCCATGGAGTGGATCACGCTGTACGCGATGGCCGTGAACGAGGAGAACGCCGCCGGCGGCCGGGTCGTCACGGCCCCGACGAACGGCGCGGCCGGCATCATCCCCGCCGTCCTGCACTACTACATCAACTTCGTGCCGGGCGCCGACGAGGACGGCGTCGTGCGGTTCCTGCTGGCCGCCGGTGCCATCGGCCTGCTGTTCAAGGAGAACGCCTCCATCTCCGGCGCCGAGGTCGGCTGCCAGGGCGAGGTCGGCTCCGCCTGCTCCATGGCGGCCGGAGCGCTGGCCGAGGTGCTGGGCGGTTCCCCCGAACAGGTGGAGAACGCGGCCGAGATCGGCATGGAACACAACCTCGGCCTGACCTGCGACCCCGTCGGCGGCCTCGTGCAGATCCCCTGCATCGAACGCAACGGCATGGCGGCGGTGAAGGCCGTCACGGCCGCCCGTATGGCGATGCGCGGCGACGGCACCCACAAGGTGTCCCTCGACAAGGTCATCAAGACCATGAAGGACACCGGCGCCGACATGAGCGTGAAGTACAAGGAGACGGCGCGGGGCGGGCTGGCGGTCAACATCATCGAGTGCTGAGCGGACCGCCGTCCGACGGCTCGGGCTGCCGGCGGTCCGGGCGCAGGGCAGGGTCGAGCAGGTCCGGCGTGTGGCCGGGGTGGCCGTCCTCTTCCATGTGCTCGGTCGCGGCGAGGAAGTCGGCCTCGACGGGTGTCAGGTGCGCGATCAGCGTGTCGAGCGGGTGGGTGGCGACGAAGCGGGACCGGGTGCCGCCGACGAGCAGGACCGCGAGGGGCCGGTCGCCGCGCGGGGGCAGGCCGGGGTGGACGTCGCCGCCCCAGTACAGGACCGGGGTCTCGGTGCCGGGGTGGGCGAAGCGGCCCGCGCCGGCCAGCATCAGCAGCGCGGTGTGGGTGCCGGCCTCGTCACCGTGGTAGTCGTACAGATACGCCTCCAGCGTGTCGGCGCGGTGGCGGAGCAGGGTGAACCCCTGGGCGGCGCGCGGGGCGAGCAGCTGCGTGGGCGTCTTCTCCCGGTCGGCGCGGATGCCGGCCGGCGCCGACGGGTGGTGGGCGGCGATCCCGGTCAGGTCCCAGTCCGGACGGGCGCCGTCGGCGGCCCATCCCGTGTACATCTCGGAGGGGTTCTCGATGACGCCGAGGCCGGGCAGGGGTGTGCGGAGCCACTGCTCGAAGCCGTCGCGCGTCATCGGTACGCGGGTCGCGATCATGAACGAACGAGCGCCCGTCGGGTGCCTCCTCGGGCCGGGACCAGGGCTGTGCGCATGCGCCGCATGATCGTCCCACCCCCTGCCACCGCCTCCTGCCCGTCGGGGCGGCTCGGTCAGCGGGACGGCTCGGTGACCCGGTCGGGGCCGGGGCTGGTGCCGGTCTCACGGCGGGTCAGGCCCGCAAGCGACAGGGCGCCGGGGCCGGCGAAGACCAGCAGGAGGAAACCCCAGCAGAAGAGGACGGGGGCGAGGCCGCCGTTCTGAAGGGGGAAGAGGCCGTCCTTCTGGTGTTCCGTGAAGTAGGCGAAGGCCATGACGCCCGAGCTGAGGAACGCGGCGCCGCGGGTGGCGACGCCGAGGAGGACGAGGACGCCGCAGGTCAGCTCGATGACCCCGGCGTACCAGAAGGGCCAGTCGCCGACCGGGCTCGCCTTCCGGTCCAGGACGCCGAAGACCGTGGCGGCTCCCTCGCTGGCGAACAGCAGCCCCAGGACGATACGGAACAGTCCCAGTACGAGAGGCCGGCGCGTGTCGAGCCAGTCGTGCAGGCGCGGGGTGCTGCTCATGGTTGCTCCTCGGGTGTGGCGGCTGTGGGCGGGTGGCCCCTGCCCTCCCTACGCATGCGCCCGGGCTCCGGTTCAGTCGGTGCGTGGCCGCTCACGTGGTCTCGTCGGAGGTCGCGAGGGCCGCGCCGAGTTCCGCGCGGCGGCGGATGCCGAGCTTGCGGTAGGTGCTGGTCAGGTGGGTCTCCACGGTGCGGCGTGCGAGGTGCAGGAGCTGGGCTATCTCGGTGTTCGTGTGGCTCTGCGCGGCGAGTTCGGCGATCCGGCGCTCGGCGGCCGTGAGCGCGGACGGGCCCGTCAGTGCCGTCGCCGGGCGGCGGGCGCCGCCCTCGCGCAGGGCTTCCTCGGCGACCGCGCGCAGACGGCGCGCGCCGAGGCGTTCGGCGTGCTCGGCCGCCTCCCGGAACGCGTCGCGGGCCCGGGCCCGCTCCCCGGCGGCGGCGAGCGCCCGCCCCTGCGCCACGAGGGCCGGGATCAGCTCCGCCGTCACCGGCGAGCCGCCCGGCGCCCCGGCCCGTCGACGGCCGTCCGGTGCTCCGACCACCGCCCAGCCGCCGGTCGACGGCGCCTGGGAGGACCAGCCGCCCACGGCCCGTGCCAGGGCTCCGCCCGGCGCCCAGCCGTGCACGGAGGCCGCCTTCACGCGGGTGCCGCCCTGCTTCCAGCCCCCCTTGGCCGTCGCCGGCCCCCTGGCCGACAGCCGGCCGCCGCCCGCCGAAGCCGCGCTGCCGAGCGCCACGACAGCGGCTCCGCTCGTCCCCGCCGCCTCCTCGGGTACGCCGTCGACCCCCTGCCGCAGCGCCCGTACCGCCCGGTCGGCCAGCTCCAGGCCCCGGCGGCCGCCCGTCGCCGTGCCGAGCGCGGACAGGGCCCGGCCGAGGACGCGGGGGGTGTTCCAGACGGTGGCGAGACGGAGTTCCTGTTCGGCGAGGGCGAGGGCCTCCTGGGGGCGGCCGAGGGCGAGATGGCATGCGGCGGCGGCCGAACGCCAGGGGGTGACGACGGGGCTGACGACGTCGCGGGCCGACTGGCGGCGGCCGCACTCCAGGAAGTCGTCGAGTGCGGCGGCCGGATCGCCGGTGGCGGCGCGGAGGCGGCCGCGGGCGTGGAGGAACCGGTTCGCCTCCCAGGAGTCGTGGGCGTGCCGGACGTCGAAGCCGTCGGCGAGGCGGGCGGCCTCCTCCGTACGGCCGGTCTCCACGAGGGCGACGACCGCGTGGGCCAGCGCGTTGGCGGACTCGGGGCCGCCGGAGACCGCGCGGGCGACCTCGGGATCGGCGAGGACCTCCGCGTGGGCGCCCCGGGCGGCGGCGATGTCGATCCGGACGTTGAGGAGGGCCAGGTGCATGGGGTGCAGGAGGGAGGTGCGCTGGCCGCTGAGGCCGCGGTCGACGAGGCGTGCGGCCTCCTCCAGCTGGTCGGCCCACTGGGCGACGGCGGCGGCGGTGCCCAGCAGGAAGACCTCGGACAACGGATCGGCGGGCTGGGCGAGCAGGGCCCGGACGCGGTGCATCGCCGAGGCCGCCGAGGTCAGGCCGGCGGTGGCCTCGTAGCGCACGAGGAGGGCCTGTCCGGCGGTGCCGACCAGGTGGGGCGAGCGCTCGGCGGTCTCGCGCAGCCAGCGGTACACCTCCTGCCGTACGCCCTGGTCGTGGTCGGCGAGCAGCGCGGAGGCGGTCTGGACGGTGCGGATCAGGTCCGGGTGGCCCGTCAGGTGCTCGTCGCGCAGCCCGCGCAGCACGTCGACGGCGGCACGGGCCTCGCCGCGGCGGGCCAGGGCCGTGCCGAGGGCGACCGCGGCGTGGACGCGTTCGCGGGGCGGTCCGGGCAGCCGCATCGCCTCCGCGAGCCGGGGAATGCCGGCGGTGGAGCGCACGGTGGCGTACTCCAGGGAGCCCAGTTCGGTGAGGACCACGGTGCGGCGGGCGGCCGGCATGGGTTCGTCGAGGGCACGGCGGAGGAGGGCGAGGGCGTCGTCGCTGCGGTCGGCGCGGACCGCGAGGTCGGCGGCGTCCAGCAGGGCGCCGGTCGCCCAGGCCTCGCCGACGGGGCCGGAGCGCAGCAGCTGTCCGGCGACGGCCTCGGCCGGGTCGCCGCGGTGCAGCATCGCCTCGGCCGCGCGGCGGTGCGCGGCCTGGCGGTCGGCGCCGGCCCAGCCGCCGAGCACGGCGTCCCGCAGCAGCGGGTGGGCGTACCGGGGGCGCCTCTCGGAGTCGGGGCGGAGCAGGCCGAGGCGGGTCATCGCGGTGAGCCAGCCGGGTACGCGGGCGGGGTCCGCGCCGGCCGTCCGGGCGAGCAGGTCCGCGTCGGCCGCCACGGGGGTGTCCTCGTCGTCGAGCGCGGCGAGCGCGCGGGCGATGCCGGTGGTCGCGGGCCCGGCGCTGTCCAGCCACCAGGACACGGCGGCGGCGTAGGTGCCCGGATAGAGCGCGGCGCAGGTGTCCGGAAGGGCAGCCGGGAGGGTCCCGGGGGCGGAGTCACGGAGGTCGGCCAGCAGGGCGCGCAGCAGCAGGGGGCTGCCCGCGCCCGCCCGTAAGCAGTCGTCGACCCAGTCCGGCGGGGCGTCGCCGTGGAACGAACGGACCAGCCGCGCACCGGCGTCCGGGCTCAGCGGGGCCAGGGTGCGGGTGTGCACGAGGGCGGGGGAGAGGGCGTGCGCGAAGCCGTCCGCCGGGGGGTCGATGTCGTACTGGCTGCGCTCGGTGACCACCAGGAGCACCGGCAGGCGGTCGATGCGGCGCACGGCCTCGACGAGCCAGCGGCGGGACGGGCTGTCGGCGAGGTGCGCGTCGTCCACGGCGACGAGCAGCGGGGACTCGGCCGCGTAGGAGCGCAGCAGCCGCCACAGGCGCGCGGGCCTGCCCCGGTGCGGCTGGGTGCCCGGCGGGTCCGGCGCCTCGCCCGCGGCCTGGTCGAACTCCGGCCCGTGGGAGAGGAGTTGGAAGACAGTGTCGAAGGGTATGGTGCGGTGTTCGGGAGAGCAGCGGGCGCGCAGGACGCGCATGCCGTTGGCCGCCGCGTGGCCGGCCGCCGCCTCCAGGAGCGCGGTGCGGCCGGTGCCGGTGGCGCCCCGGAGCAGGACCAGACGGCCGGAGCCGGTCCGGGCGCGGACGGCCTCGGCGGCCAGCAGTTCCAGGGGTTCACGGCGTTCGAGAAGCGGTTCCGGCGCGCACATCGCTGTCTCCTGTCGTGGCTGTCGTGGCCGTCGTGGCCGTCGTGGCCGTCGTGGCCGTCGTGGCCGTCGTGGCCGTCGTGGCCGTGGTTGCTGTCGTGACGGTGGTTGCTGTCGTGATCGTGGTGGCCGCGGGGACCGTGGTTGCTGCTGTCATGACCTGGTTGCTGTGGTGTTCCGTGGTGGCTGTCGTGGAGTGTCGTTCTCCGCTTCCGTAGACGGCGTGGGGGCCGTCCGGGTGCACCGCTCGCGGAGGTCCGGCGGGAAATCTCCGCTGCCGGGCCCGTGGTGAATCTCGTGGTGTGTCTCGTGGTCCTCCACGATTGCGCGGCGCACACGACACACAGAAGGGTGAATCGAGCCCCTCGGCCACTCCTCTCACAGGAGCGGCGATTTCGTGCAAACGGGAGAAACGGTTGCGCAGCACATTCCGGACCGCGGACACGGCGGCGGCCACGGCCGCCGTCACCGGCACGGTCATCGGCCCGGTCCCCGCCGCGGCGGAGCACCAGGAGGCCCGGCGCCGGGTCCCGGTCGTCGTCCACACCCTCGACCCGCTCTCCCGCGCCGGGGTGCTCAGCCAGCTGCGCGGGCATCCGGTGATCGACCTCAGGGAGGACGCCGTGGTACGGCCGGGCACCGTGGCCGTGCTGGTCGGGGACACCCCGGACGAGCCGTTGCTGTCGGCGCTGCGCCGGATGGTGCGCAGTGAGGGGGCGCGGGCCGTCCTGGTCGTGGGCCTGATCCGCGAGACCGAGCTGCTGGAGGTCATCGAGTGCGGGGTCGGGGCCATCGTGTGGCGCCACGAGGCCACCCCGCACCGGCTGGCGCAGGCCGTGCTCGCGGCCTCGCGCGGGGACGGCGACCTGCCCGCCGATCTGCTCGGGCGGCTGATCAACCAGGTGGGGACGTTGCAGCGTTCCGTGGCCGGCCGCACCGGAGCGCCGCTGTCCGGCCTGGTGCCGCGTGAGATCGACGTCCTCCGGCTCGTCGCCGAGGGGATGGACACCGGCGAGATCGCGAGCAAGCTCTCCTACTCCGAACGCACCGTCAAGAACGTGATGCACGGGCTCACCACCCGGCTGCATCTGCGCAACCGGGCGCACGCGGTGGCCTATGCCCTCCGGGAAGGCTACATCTGATCGAACGGGCAGCCGGACCGGGCCTGTTGGGCAGCGCACCGTGCCCCCGCGTCGTCCCCGGCGTGTCTGGAGGGAGGAGCCCCCGGCGGACAGGATCGACGGACAGGCACACGACACAGCAGGAGCACGACCGTGATCCACGAGGTGGACGAGGTCCTCAAGGGACTGATCGGCGGTGGTGCCCTGGCCGGCTCCGGCATCGACGTCTCCTTCGAGGCACCGACCCGGGACTGGGCGGCCCGGCGCAACGCGCCCGCCGTCAACACCTATCTGTACGACATCCGGGAGGACGTCTCCCGTCGCCAACGCGGCCACATGCCGGTCCGTGACGAGCGTGACATCGTGGTGCGCCGTCGGCAGCCGCCCCGCTGGTTCCGGCTGTCGTACCTGGTCACCGCCTGGACCAAGCAGCCCCAGGACGAGCACCGGCTGCTCTCGGCGGTGCTGGCCACGCTGCTGCCGCACGAACTGCTGCCCGCCGACCGGCTCCCGGGCGCGCTCGGGGCGCTGGGCCTGACCGTGCCGCTGTCCGTGGCGGGACTGCACACCGAGTCGCGGTCCCTCGCGGAGATCTGGTCCGCGCTGGGAGGCGAGCTGAAGCCGTCCCTCGACCTCGTCGTCACCGTGCCCTTCCCGGCCTTCCCCGAGTACGACGCCGGTCCCCCGGTCACCGAGGGCGCGGCGATCCGCGTGCGCGGCATGGACGGCTCCCTGGAGGGCTCACAGGAGCGCGCGCACCGGCCGGACCGGCTTGCGTCCGCACCGGCCACCGGCGAGGGACGGCGTTGACCACTCCCACCTCCTCCCCCGTGCCTCGTGCTTCACCCGGCACCGACGCGATCCTCCTCCGGCTCGCCCGGCTGCGCGACCGCGTCGCCGCGCTGGTGGCCGAGCGCCGCGCGGGTGACCCGACGGCAGGGGATCCGCTGCGGGGGCTGTACGTGTCGGAGGAGGGCGTACGGCATCTGCTGGAGCCGTCGGCGGGCCCGTACGCCTCCGTGTTCGAGGACGCCGAGGGAGGCGAGGGGGGCATCCTGGGCGCCGAGACGGACCCGGGCGGTCCGCTGGAGCGGCTCGCGGGGCGGCTCGGGCTGACCGCGCTGGACACACGCGTCCTGCTGATCGCCCTGGCACCCGATCTGGACCGCTCCTACGAGCCGTTGTACGGGTATCTGAACGACGACGTCAGCAGGCGTCGGGCCACCGTAGGACTCGCGCTCGATCTGTGCGGGCTGCCCGTACATCTCGCGTGGGCGCGGGCCCGGTTCCTGCCCTCGGCGCCGCTGTGCGCGCTCGGACTGCTGACCGTGGAGGAGCCCGAACGGCCCTTCCTCGGGCGGGAACTGCGGGTCCCGGACCGGTTGGTCGCGCATCTTCTCGGCGACGACACGATGGACGCCGTACTGGTCGGCCAGGTGCGTCCGCTCGCGCCGCCGCCATCGTCGGTGGAGACGGGGGCGGGGGCAGGGGCGGGGGTCTCCGCGTCCGTGGAGGACGGCGGGTTCACCGCCAGGCTGGCGGGACGGCTGGCCGCCGCCCCGGTCACCGTGCATCTGCGGGAGCGGCGGGAGGGCGACGGGCTGATGCGGGCCTCGGCCGCCCTGGGCGCCGCCGGGATGGAGGCGCTGCACTTCACGCCCCCGGCGGCCGGGGACGAGGCGGCCCGGCTCCTGCCCCCGCTGCTGCGCGAGGCCCGGCTGCGCGGGTGCGCGGTCGTGGTGGCGCCCCTGCCGGAGAAGCCGGGGCCGTTGTTCCGGGGGCTGACGGCGCCCGACGTGTCCGTGCTGTTCACGGGGCCGCAGCCGTACGACCCGCAGTGGTGCGACCGTGATCCGCTGGTCCTCGACGTGCCCCGCCCGCCCTCGGGTGCCGTGGACGCCTGGGCGGCGGCGCTCGGTGCCGGGGCGGACGGGCCGGGGTTCGACCTGGCGGCCACGGTCGCCCCGTACCGGCTCGGCGGTGACCGGATCGAGCGGGCGGCCCGCGCGGCCGCCGGTCTCGCAGCGTTCGACGGCACCCGGGTGACCGCGGACCATCTGCGGCTGGCCGCGCGGCTGCAGTCGGCCTCCGGCCTGGAGCGGCACGCCCGCCGGATCCGCCCGGACGTCGGCTGGGACGACCTCGTCCTGCCGGACAAGCCCCTCGCCGAGCTGCGGGAACTGGCCCTGCGCGCCCGCCATCGCGACCGGGTGCTCGGCGACTGGCGGCTGAGCGCCGGGGGCGGCCGGGGCCGTGGGGTCCTGGGCCTCTTCGCGGGCGAGTCGGGCACCGGCAAGACGCTGTCGGCGGAGGTCGTGGCCGCCGAACTCGGCCTGGACCTCTATGTCGTGCAGCTCTCCTCGATCGTCGACAAGTTCGTGGGCGAGACCGAGAAGAACCTCGAACGGATCTTCACGGAGGCGGACCGCACGGACGCCGTGCTGCTCTTCGACGAGGCGGACGCGGTGTTCGGCAAGCGCTCGGAGGTCAAGGACTCCCACGACAAGTACGCCAACATGGAGAGCGCCTATCTGCTCCAGCGTCTGGAGTCCTTCGACGGCATCGCCCTGCTGACCACCAATCTGCGGGCCAACATCGACGAGGCGTTCACCCGGCGGCTGGATCTGGTGGTCGACTTCCCGTTCCCGGACACCGCCCAGCGGCTGGCCCTGTGGCGGCACAGTCTCGCCGCGGTGCCCGGCGCGGACGACACCGACCCGGCGGCGGTCGCCCGTGACTTCGAGCTGGCCGGCGGTTCCATCCGCAGCGCGGTCGTCACCGCCGCCTACGCCGCCGCCGGGCGCGGCGGTCCGGTGACCACGACCGACCTGCGGGAGGGCGCCGAGCGCGAGTACCGCAAGGCCGGGCGGCTGGTGCCGGGCGAGGGCACCTGGTAGCGGGGCCCGGCGGCCGGCGACGGCGGGAGCCTGCGGGCCGGGCTCGTCAGCGGCCGGGAACGACGGGAGCACCGGGGCCGGCGGACGGCGGGAGCGTCCGGGCCGGGTCGCTCCCGCCGAACAGGGCTACTTCACGCGCCACTTCTGGTTGGGCGTGCCCGCGCACGTCCACAGCTGGAGCCTGGCGCCGTCGCCGGTGGCGTTGTCCTTCACGTCGACGCACTTGTCGGCCTGCGGGTTGACCAGGTCCCCGGCGGTGCTGAGCACGAACTGCTGGGCGGGGTTGCCGCTGCACCGGGCGAGCTGGATGACGGCGCCGTCGTCGCGGGAGCCCCACGCGACGTCCATGCACAGGCCGAGGGAGCGCACGGTGCCGTCGCCCCGGAAGTCCCACTTCTGGTTGGCGGTGCCTGCGCAGTCCCAGATCTGGAGCGGGGTGCCGTCCTTGCCCTTGCCGTTCTTCGCGTCCGTGACGTCGACGCAGCGGTCCGAGCCCTCGCCGATGATGGCGAAGCCCCTGGCCGCGGCGGGCTTCTTCGCCGTGGGCTTCGTGTCCGGCTCCTGCCGCGCGCCGGACCCGGATCCCCCGGAGCCGGAACCGCCCGAGCCCGAACCGGAGCCCGGGTTCCCGGGCTGCTCGTCCTGCTTCTCCTCCGGGGGAGCCTCGGGCGTCTGAGACGGGAGCGGCGCCGCCGAGATGCTCGGCGGCGGTGCCATCGCGGACGGGCTGCCGCTCGGCAGGGCCGTCGTACCGGCCTGCTGGAGGTCGGTCGCGGCGCTGGTGACCCTGGGCTGGTAGGCGAACCACAGCGTCACGAAGGTGACCGCCAGGGCCACGGCCAACCCGAGGCAGGTGGCGAGCGGGCCCGGCAGGAACCCCCGCTGGACATAGGTGCCGTCGACCGGGTGCGGTGCGACGCCCGCCCGCTGGACGGTGAGCGCGTACGGTCTCTCCTCCTTGGACCCGAACCAGATGATCTGTCTCGGCTTCAGGGTGGCCTTCACGAACGCGGCACGGCCGGGCTCGATCTGGACGTTGCTCGGGTGGAGGTCGTACGACAGCTGGTCACCGTTGTCGCTGCCGCTGACGGCGGCGGTGACCCTGGTGTTGCCCAGGTTGTCGATGGCCAGCTTCGGCCGTCCGCGGAAGCGCCCCTTCACCGTCGGCGGGACCAGCTCCGCCCGCACCTCCGTGAAGGGCGTGATCGTCAGGTTCCCTTCCGGAACCGTCGTCGCCTCCGGGTACTGGGTCGGCGTGATCCGCACCGCGTACGGGTTCGGGCCCGCCGTCGCGTCCGGGGTCCGGGGCGGGGAGAACGTCAGCTCCACCGAACCCGTCGTCCCCGGATACAGCCGTAGCGTCTGCGGCTCCACCGTCGTCCACGGCGCGAGGTCACCGACCGGCTCGAAACGGTACTCGTCCACGACGTCACCGGTATTGCGCAGCCGCAGCCGCACCGTCGCAGTGCCGCCGGGATCCACCGCGGCCGACGCGGGTTCCAGAGAAGTCCAAAGGCTCACAGAGGGACGCTACGCGGCGGGCCGCGTCCGGTCAGGAGCCGTCGGGGCAGGCACGGCTGCCCCGACGGCCACTGGCTGCGGCCCCAACGGCCTTGTCACACCGTGAACTTGACGGCTTCGAGCCAGACGCCGTTGTCGAGGGTGCCGCCGAAGATGTAGTGCTCCCCCTCGTTGGGCTTGTCGCAGGCCAGGTTCTGCCAGCCCCGGTCCTTCTGGTGGACCGCCTGGCAGACTCCCTTGCCGCCCTCGTCGACGTTGATGGTGAAGCCCAGCAGGTCCGGGGCGCCCGCCTTGGAGCTGCCGAAGTAGTTGTCGAAGCCGTCCTTCGCGCTCGACCAGGGCTTCGGGTAGTGGCCCTGGCCGTTGGTGGAGTCGGGATTGTGGACGAACGCGGCACTGGCCGTGCCGTTGACGCCGGACACCGCGATGTTGAGGGCCTTGAGCGACCGGCCCTGGCCCACCGTGCCGGCCGTGTCGCCGTCGCACTCCGGGGCGGTCCAGCCCTTGCCGGTCACGAAGGCGCGGTAGCAGATGTGCCGGCCGCCCGGGTCCGCCGCAGCCAGCTGCCGGACCGCGGTCGCGGCCGTGGGCGCGCGCTTCTTCTTCTCTTCGGACCCACCGCCGGACCCGCCACCGCTGCCGTCGCCGCTCCCGCCACCACCGGCGGTCGCCGCCTCCGTCTCCGTGGCCTGCGGGGGCGGCGAGGAGGCGGGCGGGGCGGAGGGCGTGGGCGGCGGTGGGGTCGACGCGGGCGCCGAGGGGCTGGGCGGCAGCGTGCTGACCCCGGCCTTCTGCAGCTCATCTGCCGCACTGACGACCCTGGGCTTGTAGGCGATCCAGAGGGTCAGGAAGGTGATCGCGAGGGCGAGGCAGATCGCGAGGCAGGTGGCGAGCCAGCCCGGCAGGAAGCTCCGCTGGACGTAGGTGCCTTCGACGTCGAGGGGTGTGACCCCCGACCGCTTCACCGCGAGGGTGTAGGGCCGCTCCTCCTTCGACCCGAACCACGTGATCTGCCGCGGCTTCAGCGTGGCCTTCACGAACGCGGCACGACCCGGCTCGATCTGCACATTGCTCGGATGGAGGTCGTACGACAGCTGGTCACCGTTGTCACTGCCACTCACCGACGCCGTGACCTTCGTATTGCCCAGGTTGTCGATGGCCAGCTTCGGCCGCCCCCGCAAACGCCCCTTCACCGTCGGCGGGACCAGCTCCGCCCGCACCTCCGTGAAGGGTGTGATCGTCAGGTTCCCTTCCGGAACCGTCGTCGCCTCCGGGTGCTCGGTCGGCAGGATCCGCACCGCGTACGGGTTCGGGCCCGCCGTCGCGTCCGGGGTCCGGGGCGGGGAGAACGTCAGCTCCACCGAACCCGTCGTCCCCGGATACAGCCGCAACGTCTGCGGCTCCACCGTCGTCCACGGCGCGAGGTCACCGACCGGCTCGAATCGGTACTCGTCCACGACGTCACCGGTATTGCGCAGCCGCAGCCGCACCGTCGTACTGCTCCCCGGGTCCACGGTCGCGGAGGCGGGTTCGAGGGAAGTCCACAGGCTCACGTCAGGACGCTACCGAGCAGGCGGGAGCCGGGTCAGGAGGAGAAGAGGCACGGTCGCGGTGCCCGAAAGGGCAGCGCGCGCGGGCACGAGGGCGCTCACCGGGACGCCGGCGGCGGGCCGGTGCGAGTCGGCGGCCCGCGGGGCGGCGGCGCCGGCCGGCCCGACTGCCCCTGGGGGCAACGGGCGTGCCCCCGATCAGGTACCGGAGGACGTTTCGACGGACGCGCTTCGCGCGTGAGGGTGAGAGGCGACCTGTCTCGTACCCCAAGGAGAGCAGAGCATGCCGTCCTACCTGTCGCCGGGCGTCTACGTCGAGGAGGTGGCCAGCGGCTCGCGTCCCATCGAGGGTGTGGGCACCTCGGTCGCCGCCTTCGTCGGTCTGGCCCCGACCGGTCCGCTGAACGAGCCGACGCTGGTGACCAACTGGTCCCAGTACGTCGCCGCCTTCGGCGAGTTCACCGACGGCTACTACCTCGCGCACTCGGTGTACGGGTTCTTCAACAACGGCGGCAGCGCCGCGTACGTCGTGCGGGTCGGCGGCACCGACCAGGGCGGCGCGTCCACGGGCGGCCAGGCCGCGGTGACGGGTACCGCCGCGCCGGCCGCGCTGCCGCCGGGCGAGCCGAAGCAGCTGGGCACCTTCAGTGTGACCGCCATCGCGGGCGGTTCGCTGAGCGTCGAGGTCGCCGACCCCGAGGGAGAGGGTCCGGCCGAGCGGTTCCGGCTGATCGTCAAGGACGGCGACAAGCAGGTCGAGACCTTCGACGTGACCGCCAAGAAGGGCGGCCGCAACTACGTCGTCACGCAGGTCAAGGAGCGCTCCAAGCTCATCACGGTCCAGGAGACGGCACCGGCCGCGCAGCTCGCGCGCCCCGACAACCAGACCGTGGCGCTGGCGGCCCCGGCCGCCCCCGCGCCCGTCGCGCCGGCCGCGGCGGACGACGGCCACCCCGGCCCCGCCCAGTATCTCGGCGACTCCTCCGACCGCACGGGCTTCGGCGGCCTGGAGGCCGTGGACGAGATCTCCATGGTCGCGGTGCCGGACCTGATGGCGGCCTACCAGCGGGGCGCGATCGACCTGGAGGCCGTCAAGGCGGTCCAGCTCGGTCTGATCGCGCACTGCGAGCTGATGGGCGACCGGGTCGCCGTCATCGACCCGCCGCCCGGCCTCAACGCCCGTCAGATCCGCGTCTGGCGCCAGGAGACCGCCGGGTACGACTCCAAGTACGCGGCCCTCTACTACCCCTGGATCAAGGTCTTCGACCCGGCCAGCGGCCAGTCCCGGGTCATCCCGCCGAGCGGCCACGTCGCCGGCGTCTGGGCCCGCAACGACTTCGAGCGCGGTGTGCACAAGGCGCCCGCCAACGAGGTCGTACGCGGCGCGGTGGATCTCGAACTCCAGATCACCCGTGGCGAGCAGGACCTGCTCAACCCCATCGGCGTCAACTGCATCCGTGCCTTCCCCGGCCGCGGCATCCGCGTCTGGGGCGCCCGCACCATGTCCTCCGACCCGGCCTGGCGCTACCTCAACATCCGCCGGTACTTCAACTACCTGGAGGAGTCGATCCTGATCGGCACCCAGTGGGTGGTGTTCGAGCCGAACGACCACGCGCTGTGGGCCCGGATCCGGCGCAACGTCTCCGCGTTCCTGGTCAACGAGTGGCGCAGCGGCGCCCTCTTCGGCCAGCGGCCCGAGGACGCGTACTACGTCAAGTGCGACGAGGAGACGAACCCGCCGGAGTCGGTCGACCTCGGCCGGGTCATCTGCGAGATCGGCATCGCCCCGGTCAAGCCCGCCGAGTTCGTGATCTTCCGGCTGGCGCAGTTCTCCAGCGGCAGCGGGGAGCTGGAGGAGTAGGCCGTCGCCGGCCCGCGCCCACCAGCGTTCGCGCACCAGCCCTTTCCCCAGCCCCAGCCCCTGCCCGCCCCCTTAGAAGGACACAGAACAGATGAGTCTCGCGCCGGGTGACGCCCTTACCTCACACAATTTCGGCCTGCAGATCGACGGGGTGATGGTCGAGTACCTCGCGGAGGTCAGCGGCCTCACCCTCGAACAGGACGTCATCACGTACCAGCAGAACTCCGCGCAGGGCCGGCCCGAGGTCAACCTGCTGCCCGGTGTGCAGAAGAACGGGCAGTGCACCGTGGTCCGCGGTATGACCCAGTCGGCCGCGTTCAACACGTGGATCAACGACTCCATCAACGGCCAGATGAGCTCGGCGCGCAAGAACGCGTCGATCATCATGATGGATTACCAGAACAACCCGGTGAAGCGGTACAACATGCGCAACGCCTGGTGCAGCAAGATCGACGCGAGCACCCTGAAGGCCGGCGAGGCCTCCGCGCTCACCGAGACCGTGACCATCGTCTTCGAAGAACTGGTCATCGAGTAATGCGGCGCACGGCTGGCAGGGCGGGCGCGGGCGCCGGCTCGATCGTGGACGTCCCCGGTGCGGGTGCGGCGGGTGCGGTGGCGGGGGCCGGGGACGAGGCGGCTTCGGTCGCGTCCCCCTTCCCCACCACCGCCGTCCCTCCCGCCGCCGCCCCGGCCGCCCCGCCGGTGGCGCAGCGGCTGCGGACGGAGTTCCCGTTCGAACTGCCGCGTGGGTATGTCGACGAGGCGGGGAACGTGCACCGGGAGGGCGTGATGCGTCTCGCCACCGCCCGGGACGAGCTGATCCCGCTCCGGGACGTCCGCGTCCAGGAGAACCCGGCGTATCTGTCGGTCGTGCTGCTCGGCCGGGTCATCACCCGGCTGGGCAACCTGCCGATGGTCCACGACGGGATCGTGGAGAACATGTTCGCGTCCGACCTCGCCTTCCTCCAGGACTTCTACCGGCAGGTCAACGCCGAGGGACACACCCGCGCGGCCGTGGAGTGCCCCCACTGCTCCGAGCCCTTCGAGGTCGAACTCGGCGGGAGCCGCCTGGGGGAATCGTGACGTACGCGACCGACCGGCTGCACGAGGAGATCGCGTACGTCGCCTACCACTTCCACTGGGGCTTCGAGGAGATCCTCGACCTCGAACACCACGACCGCCGCCGCTACACCGAACAGATCGCGTCCCTCGTGACACGGGGCGGGGCGGAGGGCTGACACGTGGGGTTCTTGGATCGGCTACGCGGTGGCTCGGGACGCGGCGCCGGGACCGACGCGGTCGGCGCGGCCGGCGCGGCCGGGGGCGGCTCAAGCGACGGTTCGGCCCGGGGCGGCTCAGGCGTTGATTCGACGTCGGCGCATGCCGCGTCCGCGGCTCCGGGGGGTGCCTCGGGGCGTGGCTGGCAGGGGCTGGCGCCGATGCGGCGGGCCGTCGAGGGGCGGGCCGCTGTCGCGGACTCCGGCTTCAGCGGACGGTTGAGCACCTGGCAGAACCCGTCCTTCACCGGAACCCTGTCCCATGCCGTGCTGCCCGGAGCGCCGGGCGGGCTGGTCAGGGACGTCCTCACCACCTCGGCCGCGCCGGTCGCCGGCCTCGAACTGCCCTCGCGCACCCTGCCGGTGGCGAGCGGCGAGGCCGCGCCCCGCGCCGACGCGCCCGGCGACGCCCTGCCGGTGCAACGCGCGCCGTACCAGGTCACGCCGTCCCGCCCGGCCGGCCCCCGGGTGACTCCCGTGCCGCCCCGGAGCGCCCGTCCGGCCCTGTTGACCAAGGTCCCCAGCGCACCGCCGGCCGTTCAGCGCCGCACGCTGCCCACGGCACGGCCTTCTCACGCGGCGCGGAGCACACGCTCCGAGGGCGCGGCGCCGGGTGGCGCTGCCCGGCCCACGGCAGCGGACGGTGTGGCGCCCGGCCCGGTGATACCGAGCGGGACCCGGGGTGATGCCTCGCGCGGCACCCCGCCGTCGGACAGCGCCCCCGCCCTCGCCTCCACCCACGCCCCGGCCCCTGTCGGCCGGACGGCATCGGGCACCACGAACACGTCGGACGGCCACCCGGCGGTGTCCGGCGGCTCCGCACCCGGGCATCCGACGGAAGGGGCGGCACCGTCCGGCCGCGCGGCCGTGGACGGAACACCACCGAGTCACGCGGCCGTGTACGGAACACCACCGGGCCGCACGGTCGCGACCGGAGCCGCGTTCGGTCACGTCGCCGGCGGTGGAGCACCGTCGGACAGCGCGGTCGTCGGTGCCGGCCCGTCCGGCCGGGCGGTTGTCGACACGGCCCCGTCCGGCCACAGGGGCCCGGGTGCGGCCTCCGATGACATGACGCTGTTGCAGCGTTCGGTGTCGGGTGGCGTCGCGCCGGGAAGTACGCCGCCGCCGAGGCCTACGACCACCGGGTCCACCACGTCCGGGCCGGCGGACCCGGATGCGGGTCAGGTCGACACGTCCGTCAGCCCTCCAGGGGCGACGACGCGACCGGTAGCCGCCGTCGGCGTCCCCGAGGGGGGTCGCGCCGACATGGTCACCGGTTCCGTCGACGCGGCAGCCGACCTCGGCCGCGCGGGACGGGACCTCCAGCGGGCGGCGCCCCGCTCGGGCCGTACGCCGACGGCCTCCGGTGCCACGCCGGCCGCCGCGACGGCAACCGGCCACCCTCAGGGCACCCCCGCCGCAACGCGGCCGGCCGAGGCCACCGTGCAGCGGGCGGTGCCGGACCCTGCCCGTGGGGCAGCGCACCCCGGCCCGGCGGCGGCACCGAGCCCCGGCCCTCAGAGCACTGCCACCCCCGGACACAGCGCGGTCGCCCGTCGGCCGACCGCGCCCGGAACAGGCCGTACGGCAGCGAACCCCGGCCCGGCGACAGCCCCGGCTGCACCGACAGGCTCCGGCAGCACTCGGCCCGGCCCTCCTCAGGGCACCCCCGCCGCCGGACCGACCGAGGTCACCGTCCGACGAGCGACAGACCACCCGGGCCGTACGGCAGCGGGCTCCCGCGGCACCGCCCCCGCCACGACGGCACGCGGCACCGACGACGCTGTCCCCACGCCCCGCAGCACCCCGGCCGCCCCCCGGCCGACCGAGGCCGCCGTCCAGCGCGCCGCCCACGCAGGCCGTGCTGCGGCGGACGACCGCACGACGGCGCCGGGCCCCGCCCCGCAGAGCACCACCGCCACCCCGGAATCGGCTGAGGCCACCGTCCAGCGAGCAGCGACCGCGTCCAGCGGTGCGTCGGCCCACGCCCCCACCCACGCGACGGACACCGGCTCGGCCGCGGCACCGACCGCGCCCCGCGCCACCGCGCGCGCGGCCACGGACATCGCCCGACAGCCCGTTGCGGGATCGGGCGGCACACAGGCCACGGCATCCGGTACGACACCACGTCACCGTCGCACGCCCGGCGCCGCAAGCACCCCGGCGACCGGCCCCGCCGGCACCCCCCACTCCGGCGCGTCCGCCGACACCAGCACCGGCGCCCCTGCCAGCAGCAGGTCCATGGCCAGCCCCGGCCGCACGGCCGCCCACGCACCCACACCCGCACCCGCACCCGCCGGAGCCGCAGTCCCTCCCCTCACCAGCAGCACACCCTCAGCCACCGGCAGCCGGCGAGCGGCAGCCGGTGGCGGCGTTGCACCGGCCGCCTCCCCCGACGCGCCCACCGCCCCCGGCGGTCCGGCCGCCCGGGCCAACCCTGCACACCCCCGCACCCCCGGTGGAGCCAGGCGGGTAGGGCTCGGCGCTCCCACCTCCGGCCCCGTCCCGATGGCCGACCCCGCCCCCGCGCCGACCCCGTTCACCCCGGCGGCGCCGGCACCCGCTCCCCGTCAGCGCCCCCTCCTGGGCGCCCCCCTCACCACCCCGCCCCAGGACGCTCAGCCCCTCTCCCCCCGCAAGCCCTCCGGCGGCGCCGGCACCCACCCGTCGCCCCCTCCCCTGCAGCGGACGACAGCGGCACAGCAGCCGAAGGCGAACCACCCTCCGGTGGTCCCCCTGCAGTCCACCGGCCAGGGACAGCGCCCCGGCGAGGCGCGGGGAAGCGTGCGACCGGCCGCCCCCACCCCGCAGCCCCCCGCGCTCCCCGCCCGGCGCGCTCTCGAACGACCGAACGCTCCGGCACCCACGCCCCCTGCAACACCCTCCTCCGCGCCCGCTTTCGCCCCCTCATTCACTCCCGTACGCCCCCTCACGCCCACCCGCGCTCTCACCTCGGCCCTGCCCACCACTACGGCACCCCCCGCGCTCCAGCGTCGGGCCGCCCGCCCCGCCGTACCCCTGCGCCGCCCCGCCCCCACCCACGACCACCGCACAGCCCCGGGCGCCGGCCACGCCGTACAACGCCTCACGGCCAACCAGCCTGCGAAGCCGCACCACCCCGGCGGGGGGGCCCCCCCCCCCCCGCCCCCCCCCCCCCCCCCCCACGCCCACCCCCCCGGGCGGCCGCGCCCACCCGCCCGCCCCGCCCCGCCCCGCGCTCCCCCTCGCCGCCGCCCCCAAGACACCCGCCACCCCCACCACCCCCCTCGTCACCCCACGCGCACGCACGCTCCCGCCCACGCCCTCACCCCCACCACCATCCGCACCAGCACCAGCACCAGCACCCGCACCCGCACCCGCACCCGCACCCGCTCAGGTTCAGGTTCAGGTTCAGCGAGCCCCGAATGCCACGACCTCAGCCGTCTCGCCCGTCACGGCGTCGGCACCGGCCCCAGCCGCCTCGGCCACCACCCCGGCCAAGGCCGACCGCACCTCCCCCGCGCCCCCCGCCGCCTCGTTCGACCCCCGCACGCTCACCGACTTCCAGCTCGACGAGCTGACGCACAAGCTCATCGGCCGCATCACCCGCCTCGTCCGCACCGAACTCCGCCTCGACCGCGAACGCGTCGGCCGGCTCCGCGACCCCCGCCACTGACCCCCGCCACCGACCTCCGGACACACCCACCGCCCGCCGCCGGCCCAGGCCCGCGCAACCGGCGCCGCCCCCGCACCACCAGAAAGGCCCTTCCCGATGTCCCGCGATCTCGACCCGGGCTCCACCATCTTCTTCACGCTGACGATCGACGGCGAGAGTCTCGGCTACTTCAACGGGTGCGAAGGGCTCTCCTCGACCGTGGAGATCGAGCAGCGCCAGGAGGGCGGGAACAACGGGTTCGTCTGGCAGTTCCCGTCGCGGGTCACGTTCTCGAACATCCGGCTGACGAGGCCGCTGACACCGGACACGGCCAAGGTCGCGGCCTGGATCTCGTCCGTCGCGACGGGCGTGAAGCGGCCGACGGCCCAGATCGCGGCGCTGCGCGCGGACGGCTCGGAGGTCGCGCACTGGGGGCTGATCGACGTCCTGCCGGTGAGCTGGCAGGGGCCGTCCCTGGACCCGGCCAGTCCGAGCGTGGCGACCGAGGTGCTGGAGATCGCGCACCACGGGTTCACGGACTGAGGGGCGGGACGGACCATGGCGAAGGGCAGCAAGGGCGGCGGCGCGGGCAAGAGCCTCGTGCGGGCCACCCTGGCCATTCACGAGCCGCCGGTGGGGACGAGCACCACTCCGGGCGGGTTGCGGAAAGAGTTCGAGTTCGAGTTCAACCCGTCCGAACTGACACTGCGTCAGGGAGCGCAGTGGAAGCGGACGACGAGCGCGGCGGTGCGCGACGGCGCGCTGCCGGAGTTCATGGGGCCCGACCCGCGGGAGATGAACGTCGAGATCTTCCTCGACTCCTCCGACAAGCCGAGCGGCACCACGGTGCTGAAGAAGGTGGAATCGCTGCTGTCGTGCTGCGAGGTGACGGCGAAGAGTCTCGCCGCGAAGCAGCCCTCGCCGCCCTGGGTGATCTTCCAGTGGGGGTCCTTCTCGACGGCGCGTTTCACCGCGTACGTCAGCTCCGTGGACGTCACGTACTCCCTGTTCGGGACGACCGGTGTGCCGATCCGGGCCGCCTGCCGGATGACGCTGCACGAGATCCCCAGCCGGACCGAGGGACAGAACCCGACCTCGGGCGCGCTCACCGCGCGCAGTGTGCACCGGGTCGTGGCGGGCGACTCGCTGCAGTCGCTGGCGTGGCGGGAGTACGGGAACGCGTCCGCGTGGCGGGCCATCGCGGAGGCCAACGACATCGACGACCCCGCGTATCTGCCCACCGGCACCGAACTCGTCCTCCCGGCGGCCGGGGAGGTGGGGTACTGATGGGCGGGTCCCAGGCCGGAAACCCGTCCTTCTCCAACATCATCCGGGTCACCGTCGACGGCAGGGAGCTGCCGACCGACTACGCCGATCTGCTGGTCGGCGGCTGGGTCGACCTCGGGGCCGGGGTGCCCGGCGCGTTCCGGCTCACCTTCCGGGACCCGCACGGGCTGGTGCTCGGCAAACTGAACGTCAGGTTCGGCTCCCTGGTGGTCATCTCGCCCGTGGCCGGCGGGAAGGGCGCGGCGGACCCGGTGTTCACCGGTGAGGTCACCGGGATGGAGACCGACTACGACGGCACCGGCACCTTCACCGTCGTCCGCGGCTACGACGCCGGTCACCGGCTGATGCGGGTGCGCAGGGTGGCGGCGTACCGCAACCAGACGGCCGCCGACATCGCGCGCAAGCTGGCCACGACGAACGGCGTGCCGGTCGGACAGGTGCAGTCCACGAAGACCGTCTACGACTTCATCAGCCAGTCCAACGTGACGGACTGGGACTTCCTGGCGCGGCTCGCCGACGAGAACGAGATGGTGATGTCGCTGGACGCCAAGGGGAAGTTCCAGTTCGTCAGGCCGAAGCCGGCGTCCGGCGCGCCCGCGTCGAGCGCCCCCGGCCGGAAGAATCCCTACGAGTTGAAGGCCGGCGTCGACATCCTGCGCTGCCGGGCCGCCGTCACCGCCGCCGACCAGGTCGACAAGGTCGAGGCGCGCGGCTGGAACGTCACCACGAAGAAGAAGCTCACCGCGACGGCGCCGGCGAGCGCCAACCCCGGCATCGCCATCGGCACCACCCCGCAGAAGGCGTCGAACCCGTTCAGGACCGCCAAACTGGTGGAGACGGACACGCCGTACGACCTGCAGAGCGAGGTCACGCACGCCGCCGGTTCCCTCGCCGACGACATCACCTCCGCCTTCGCCGAGCTGGAGGTCATGGTGCGCGGCAATCCGCTGCTGCGCCCCGGGGTGCCGATCACGCTCTCCGACGTGGGCGCCCCGTTCGAGGGCAAGTACACCTGCACCTCGGTGCGGCACACGTTCGGCGACGGCAGCCACTACGAGACCTGGGTGACCGTCAGCGGCCGGCAGTGGCGCTCGCTGTTCGGGCTGACGTCGGGCGGCGGTACGGCGGCCCCGCGGCTGCCCAGTGTCGCCAACGCCCTGGTCACCGACGTCCAGGACCCGCTGAAGCAGGGCAGGGTGAAGCTGCAGTTCCCGTGGCTGGACGACGCGTACGTCAGCGACTGGACGCGGACCGTGCAGCTGGGCGGCAAGGCGGGAGGCGGGATCTTCCCGCTGGACGTGGGCGACGAGGTGCTGGTCGCCTTCGACCGGGGCGCGCTCGACCATCCGTTCGTCATCGGCGGCCTCTACAACGGCGTCGACAAGCCGACCCCGGTCAAGGACGTGTGGCTGCACGACCCGGTCAAGAAGAAGGCGATCCGGCACACCCTGTCCGACCGGGAGGGCAACAGGGTCGACCTGCTCAGTCAGCAGACCGGCGCGCGCAAGCAGGGCGTGCGCCTAGCCACCGGCAACGACCGGCTGATCATCAACCTCGACCGGACGAAGACCGAGATCACCGTGGACAGCAAGGGCGCCGTCTCCATCACCGGCGGCACCTCGGTGTCGGTGGAGGCGGGGACCGATCTGACGCTGAGCGCGCGCCGTTCCGTGACGATCCGCAGCGGCGGCCCCCTCAACCTCCAGGGCCAGGGCGTCGTCGGCCTGAGGTCGCTCGGCGGCGCGGTCAACGTGAACGCCGTGGGCGCCCTCACCCTGAGCGCGGCCGGTGCCGCGACGATCAGCGCGGCGGGAACCGTGCAGATCAACGCCGTCGGTCAGGCGGCGCTGCGGGCGGCCAACGTCGACATCACCGGCATCGTGCTGGTCAACAAGAAGCCGTACCCGATCCCGTGACGCCCGCCGCCCGCACGCCCGCGCGCGCACGGCCGCGCGTCCGCCGAGAAGTCGTACGTCCTGAGAGAAGAGTCGTACGTCCTGAGAGAAGAAGGGTGGCCCGCTGATGGCCGAGCAGTTCGTCGGATCCGGCTGGGCGTTCCCGCTGCGCATCGGGCCCACCGGGGGCATCGCGCTGGTCAGCGGGGAGCGCGAGGTCGAGGAGGCCATCCGGCTGATCCTCGCCACCGCGCCGGGCGAGCGGCCGATGCGCCCCGAGTTCGGCTGCGCCATCCACGACCTGGTCTTCGCGCCGGTCAACGAGGCCACCGCCGGCCGTATCCAGCACGAGGTGTACGCGAGCCTCGACCGCTGGGAGCCGAGGATCGAGGTGACCGATGTCGAGGTGACGGCGGGACCCGGCCAGGGCGTCCTCTTCATCGACGTCCGCTACGCGATCCGCGGCACCAACAACCCGCGCAGTCTGGTCTTCCCCTTCTACGTCATCCCCTCCCACGACGAGCCGGACCTCGCTCCCGAAGGCTCCGACCGTCCCGAAAGCGACCGCTGATGGCCCTGCCCTCCCCGAACCTCGACGACCGCCGCTTCCAGCAGTTCGTCGACGACGCCAAGCGCTACATCCAGCAGCGGGCGCCGGAGTGGACCGACCACAACGTCTCCGACCCCGGTGTCACCCTGGTGGAGACGGTCGCCCACATGGCCGACCAGATCGTCTACCGGCTCAACCGGGTGCCGGAGAAGAACCATCTGGCCTTCCTGGACCTGGTGGGCATCACCCTCTTCCCGCCCTCGGCCGCCCGCACGGACGTGACGTTCTGGCTGTCGGCGCCGCAGGAGGAGCCGGTGCCGCTGCCGGTGGGCACCGAGGTCGCCACCGTGCGCACCGAGCGGGAGGAGGCGGTCGTCTTCGCCACCGAACGCGAACTGTCCGTCGTGCCCTGCGCGTTGCGGCACCTGGTCACCCAGCGGCCCGGTGAGCCGGTCGCCGACCGGACGGCCGACCTCGCCGAGGGCAAGGACCTGATGTGCTTCGCCGAGTCCCCGCGGCCCGGCGACTGCATGCTGTTCGGCCTGACCACCGCCGTGCCCCACTGCGCGGTCGTGCTGGAACTGGACAGCGTGGTCGACGGCGTCGGCGTGGACCCGCGGCAACCGCCGCTGGTCTGGGAGGCGTGGACCGAGGACGGCTGGACCGCGTGCGAGGTCGACCGTGACGGCACGGGCGGTCTGAACCGGCCGGGCGAGGTGGTCCTGCACATGCCCGGCGGGCACACCCTGTCCCGCACCGGCGGTCAGGAGGCCGGCTGGCTGCGCTGCCGGGTGACCGAACCCCTGCCCGGCCAGCCGTTCTACACCACCTCGCCGACCGTCCGCGCCGCCGAGGCCTTCACCATCGGCGGGACCACGACCGCCGTGCACGCCGAGACCGTGTACGACGAGGCGCTCGGCGAGTCCACCGGCCTGCCCGGCCAGCGGCTGCGCCTCGCCCACTTCCCGGTGGTGGGCGACACCCCGCCCGTGCTGCTGCAGACCGCCGAGCACGACGGCTGGACCGACTGGGACGTCGTCCCGTCCTTCGCCGCGTCGACCCCGCACGACCGCCACATCACGCTGGACTCCGCCACCGGCGAGATCGCCTTCGGCCCGGCCGTCCGGGAACCCGACGGCACCCTGCGCGCCTACGGGGCCGTCGCGCCGAAGGGCGCCGTCATCCGGGCCGTGCGCTACCGCACCGGCGGCGGCCGGGCCGGGAACGTGGCCCGGGGCGCCATCCGGGTGCTGCGCACCTCCGTCCCGTACGTCTCCGAGGTCGTCAACCGCGAGGCGGCGCGTGGCGGGGTGGACGCGGAGACCGTGGAGGAGGCGAAGGTCCGGGCGCCGATCACCCTGCGCGCCCAGGAACGCGCGGTGACCCTGCGCGACTACGAGGAACTCGCCCGCCGCGCGGCCCCCGAGACCGCCCGCATCACCTGTCTGGAGGGTGAGGAGGGCGAGCACGGGGCGTACGCGGTCCGGGTGCTGGTGGTCCCCCAGGCCGTTCCGGACCCGGGCGGCCGGCTGCGCTTCGAGCAACTGGTGCCCGGTGACGCGCTGTTGCGCCGCATCACCCGCCACCTGGACGAACGCCGTCTGATCGGCACGCGGCTGGCCGTCGGCCCGCCCTTCTACCAGGGCGTCACGGTCGTCGCGACGCTGCACGCCTTCCGGGGCGTGGACACCGACCGGGTCCGCCGGCAGGCCCATGACGCGCTCTACCGCCACCTCGACCCGCTGACCGGCGGCGCCGACGGCCGCGGCTGGCCCTTCGGCCGCCCCGTCCAGTCCGGCGAGGTCTTCGCCGTCCTCCAGCGCGTCCCGGGCGTCGAACTCGTCGACGACGTCCAGCTCCACCCCGCCGACCCGCTCACCGGCAAACGGGGCGAGGCCACCGACCGCATCGACCTCTCTCCGCCGTCGCTGGTCTTCTCCTTCGACCACCGGGTCCGCGTGATCGGGGACAAGCCGTGAGCGCCGGGTTCCCGGGCGTGAGAGGCGGCCACGCATGAGGGGTTCCATCGACGGTCTCGGCTCCTCGCACCCCATCGGGGCGATGCTGCCCGCCGTGTTCGCCGACGACGATCTCGCGCAGCGTTTCGTCGGTGGTCTGGACGACGTGCTCGCGCCGATCCTGTCCGTCCTCGACTGCCTGGACTCCTACTTCACGCCGTCCCTCGCTCCCGTGGACTTCACCCAGTGGCTCGCCGGCTGGGTGGGCGCCGAGACCGACGGCACGGAACCGGAGGCCCGGCTGCGTGCCGCGGTCGCCGCCGCCGCGTATCTGCACCGGGTGCGCGGGACGCGGCGCGGGCTGTCCGAGGCGGTGCGCCTGGTGTTCGGCGTGGTCCCGGAGATCACCGAGAGCGGCGCCGCCGCCTGGGACGCCCGCCCCCTCGGGCCGGTCCCCGGCGAAGCCCGCCCGCGTCTCCACGTGACGCTGCGCCTGCCCGACCCCACCTCCGCGGACGAGCACCGGCTGGACAGCCTCGTCGCCGCCGCCCGTCCCGCCCACATGCCCTACACGGTCCAGGTGACCGCCGCCGAAAGGATTTCCGAGAGATGACCAGCCCGACCCCCGGCACCGGCCAGGCCCGCAGCTGCGCCGAGTGCGGAACCCGCGGGGAGCCCGGCCAGTCCTTCTGCGACGCCTGCGGCGCGGTACTCGGCTGGACCGGAACCCCGGCCCGAGCGACCACGGGCGAGGCCGCGGCGCCCGCCGCCCGTACGACGGATCCGACCGCCGACCGCCCGGGCGACCCGGCTCCGGCCGCCGCGCCCGCGGGCGCGCCCGCAGGTGGTGCGGCGGCTTCCGGCGAGCCCGGCTGGGACGCCTTCGGCCTGCCGGGCGCGGGTACGGGCACGGCCCGCACCGGCCACGACTCGGGCCCGGACGCCGGCCGGCCGGGTACGGTCGCGGCCCCCGTCCGCACCCCGGAGACCGCCACGACGGTACGGGCGGACGCACCCCCCGCCGCCCAACCGGCCCCCGCCGACAGCGCGACGGCGGCGGCTCCCCCGGCCGAGCCCCGGACCGCGCCCCCGGCGGCCACCCCCGAGCCGGCCCCCGCGCCCCGCCCCCGCCACGACGACGAGGCCCCCACCACCCCCCTGCCCACTCCGGCGGCACCCCCTGTGCCCTCTCCCTCCGACGCCGACCGGGCCAGGTCCCTGCTCGTCCCGGTCGCGGACCCCGAACCCCGTGCCCCGGCGGAGCCGGCCGTCGCGCCCGTACTGCCGGGCCGCCCGGACGTGCAGCGGCCCCAGGTCCGCACCCCCGGCCCGGAGTCCGGCGCGCAGGGCGGTGTGCCCTGCCCGTGGTGCGGGACCCCCACCAGGCCGGACCGCCACTTCTGCGCGCGCTGCGCGATGCCGATGGCCGGGCGCGCGGAGACACCGGGACGGCTGCCGTGGTGGCGCCGGCTGCTGATCGGCCGCGCCACGCAGACCCCGTGGGCGGGCGACCGCCCGCGCCTGCGGCGCGGCTTCGGCGCGATCCTCAACTGGGTGGTCGCCGCCGTCGTGCTCACCCTGATCGTCACCCTCGCCTTCAAGGCGGACGACGGCTACCAGGCGGCCCGTGACCACTTCGCCAAGCGCGCGTCGGTGGTGCCGGACACCTACAAGGCGTCCCGCTCCTTCCCCGGCCACAAGCCGCAGCTGGCCTTCGACTCGTACAGCAACACGTGGTGGGGCCCGGGTGTCACCCAGTCCGGTGAGGGGGAGTGGATCGAGGCCCGCTTCGAACAGCCCGTCCGGCTGCTGGACGTGGTGATCATCCCGGGTGTCTCGAAGAAGGCGGACCAGCGCGCGGAGTCGGCCCGCCCGCACCGCATCGAGGCGACCGTCACCGCCGCCGACGGCACCAGGTCCACGAAGTTCATCACCCTCGACCAGACCGCCGGCGCCCAGGCCCGCAAGTTCCGCGTCGGCAGCGCCGAAACCGTCCGCTTCACCATCCGCTCCTCCTACGGCGCCGACGACACGAAGCAGGTGGCGATAGCCGAGATCGAGTTCTTCGGCCGCTCCAGCAGCAACAGCTGACCCGAGCAACAGCCGATCCGAGCGACCGCCTCACGCACGGCCCCGAAGCCGCACGGTCCGGCTCTGAGCCGAGCAAAACGGGGCGCCCCACCGCTCAGTGCGGTGGGGCGCCCCGTTCATCTGCGGCTCACTTGTCCAGGTGGGCCCAGAACTCGTCGAACGACAGGAGCTTGTCGCCGTTGAGGTCACGGGTGCGGATGATGACCTCCGCCACGGACTCGGTGACGTTCCAGTCGCCCTCCTGGGCCAGGGCGGTCTTGAACTCGGCGGCGGTGATGAACCCGTCACCGTCCGCGTCGATCCGCTGGAACTCCTTGCGCGCTGCCTCGATGTCCGCCACCGATCCGCCCCTTCTTGCTGCTCTGCCCGTTCCGGACAGTCCTGCCTACGGTCCTACTGACGCAGGTCAGATTAACGGGCCGTACGAGCCCGGAGTGCGGCGACCACCCAGGGACGGGCCGCAGCGGCGGACGGAAAGGCCGGTGCCGTTCTCGATCATGTCTGCGAGTGTGGGACGTCCAGCGGGTGGAGACCCGAGGAGCGCGGCGGAGGAGTGCGGTGACGGAGAGCCTGCGGGACGTTCTGGACGGCGTGGCCGGGGGTCTCTTCCCGCCGGCGGACGGCCGGACGACCGTCGTCGCCCAGCACTCCCCCCGGGACGCGGGTGTCCTGTGCTTCACGGCGCACTCCGTCGTCTTCACGGACGAGGATCCCCGGTGGGTGTACGAGAGGCTGGCGGCGGCGGAGTGCGATCCGCTGTCGGCGAGCATGAACCCACGGTTCCTGGCGGCCCTCATGGAACGGACGGGCCGTACGTGCGAGACCGTCGACGCGATGCTGGTCGCCCCGCCCCTGCCGGGCGGTCCGCCGCTGCCGCTGAAGGAGATCGAGGACGCCGGACACCCCCGTGTCGCGTACGCGCGGCGGCGCCGTGACGACGTACGCGTCTTCACGGCGGACGGCGGTGTGCTGACGACGGGCCGCGGGATCGCCGGCCGTCTGGAGGTGTCGGTGGAGGTGGACGCGGACGCACGGCGCCGGGGGCTGGGCCGGGCGCTGGTGACCGCCGCACGGCATCTGGTCACCGAGCCGCTGTGGGCGCAGATCGCGCCGGGGAACGCCCGCAGCGTGCGGGCGTTCCAGTCGGCGGGCTACCGGCCGGTGGGCTCGGAGGTACTGCTCATCGCCCGGTGATCACGCCGGGCGTCCGTGCCGGGGCGAGACCGCGCGCCGTCGGCCGTCACCGGAAGACGCCCGTGTGCCCGAGGGAGTAGCGGCCTGGCTGCGGGTACACCGCGAGGCCGTGCGGGCCGCTGCCGACGGGGATGCGGGCGAGCTGCTCCCCGGTGCGGGTGTCGAGGGCGTACACCTCGGAGTCGTAGCGGCCGGAGAGCCACAGGACCTTGCCGTCGGCGGAGACGCCGCCCATGTCGGGGCTGCCGCCGTCGGGAAGGTGCCATTTCCTGGTGAGCTTGTTCTCGGTGAAGTCGAAGACGGAGACCGTGCCCTCTCCCCGGTTGGAGACGTACATCTCGCGGGAGTCGCGGCCGACGTAGAGGCCGTGGGTGCCCTTGCCGGTGGGGAGCAGCTTCGGTTCGTCGAAGGTGTCGCCGTCGAGGACCCACATGCCGTCGGCCATCATGTCGGCGATGTAGAAGCGTTTTCCGTCCGGGGAGATCTTCACGTCCTGCGGCATGGCCCCCTCGAAGGGCAGTTTCCGCTGTCCGATCACCTTCATCCGCGCGGTGTCGACCTTGAGCAGTTCGCCGCTGAACTCGCACGAGACGATGAAGTACGTGCCGTCGGCGGAGAAGTCGGCGTGGTTGACGCCGTAGCAGCTGACCGGTTCGGTCCTGACCCGCTTCATGGTGTGCGGGTCGCGGAAGACGAGTTCGCGGTCGAGGGAGGCCATGACGACGGCGTACTCGCCGTTCGGGGTGAAGTACAGGTTGTAGGGGTCGTGCACCTCGACCGGCTCGCCCGCCTTCCCCGTCGCCGGGTCGATGGGGGTGAGGGTGTGGCCCCGGTTGTTGTTGACCCACAGGGTCTTCAGGTCCCAGGAGGGCACCACGTGCTGGGGCTGGCGGCCCACCGGGATCGTCTCGACGACCTCGTACGTCTCCGGGTCGATCACGGAGACGGTGTCGGACTCGCTGTTGGGGACGTACACCCGGGACGGGAAGTCCTTGACGACCGGGGAGAGCCGGCCCGGGCGGTCGGCGGCGTAGACGTCCTTCGGGTCCAGGAGGGGCGGCATGCCGTGCAGACCCCGGACCGCCGTGCGCTGTCTCTTCTTCCGCTCGGCGGCCTCGGCCTCGGCGGCCCGGTCGGCCCGGATCCGCTGCTGGTGCTCCGTGGTCCCGGCCCCGGCGCCGCATGCGGCCACGGCGGCGAGAACGACGGCCGCGAGGAGGGCGCGCCGCACGAGGGCGCACTGCATGAGGGAGCTGCGGGGCGTGGTCACGCGACCTTTATAGGGAGGTTCACCGTGAATTCCGGCGATTGGCCCGATCGGCGGAGATGCGCGTGGCGGCGGCCGCCGGGGCGGCCCGTGTCCGCGCAGGGCCCTTCACCGCTCGGCGGCTCGCGCCCTCGGTTGTGCCGTCGCGTGCGTCATCGCGTGCGTCACCGCGTGCGTCATCGGTCGGCGACCCGCATCTCGAACCAGGTGGTCTTGCCGCGCGGCAGCAGGTCGACGCCCCAGCGGTCCGAGAGCTTGTCCACGAGGAACAGGCCCCGCCCGCTGGTGTCCATCTCCTGCACCGGCATCAGACAGGGCAGTCCGCGCGAGGGGTCGCGGATCTCGACCCGGATCCAGCCCGGCCGGCGGCGCATGCGGAGCCCGAAGACACGGGCGCCGGTGTGCCGTACGGCGTTGCCCACGAGTTCGGAGACGAGCAGGACCGTGTCCTCGGTCATCTTGGGCGACAGCCGCCACTGGCGGAGGACGACGACCTGGGCGAGGCGCCGGGCCGTGGCCGCGGACTCGGGACGGGACGGGAGCGGGACCTCGGCCTCGGTCGGGTTGCCGAACAACTCCAGTGCCTTCTGCGCCCGTTCGTCCTCGATCGCAGGTGACCAACGTGCCGCGGTCGCACTCCCGTGCCGCCGCGGCTGTTCGATACCCTCCAGCCCCGCCATGCCCCCCATCATGGCCGCCCCGGGCCCCTTTCGGGGCCGTTCCGCAGGAATACAACCCCCGGAACCAACCATTCCGGGACTTTCGGGTGACATATGCCAGAGGCAGCCAACTAGCCACGAAAGCCCGCCCGACCTGCGCGAACGCTCTGAACTTCGGTCAACAGCACGAGCATTGGGCAAGGCTCTCTTAAGGCTGCGTTAAGGCTCGGAGACACCGCCCCTTCGGGGGACACGGGTGATACATCGCGTCAACTGCAAGTCCGTGAGCGGAACTTGCGGGCCTGATTCCGGAAGGCCCCCGGGCCCCGGCCCACTCGCCCCGCCCTCACCCCTGCCCCGCCCTGCCCTCGCCCTGCCTGCCCTCGCCCCGCCCTCAGACGAACTTGGCCTTGCCCGGCCCCTCCTCCACGAAGCTGCGCATCCCGCGCTCCCGGTCCTCCGTGGCGAACAGCCCGGCGAACCAGTTCCGCTCGATGGCGAGCCCGGTCTCCAGGTCGGTCTCCAGACCCGCGTCGATCGACTCCTTGGCGGCCCGCAGCGCGATGGCCGGCCCCTTCGCCAGCCGGGCGGCCCACTCGTGCGCGGCGGTGTACACCTCGCCGGCCGGGACGACCCGGTCCACCAGGCCGAGGGTCAGGGCCTCGTCCGCCTTGACCATCCGGCCGGTGAAGATGAGGTCCTTGGCCTTGGAGGGGCCGACGAGGCGGGCGAGCCGCTGGGTACCGCCCGCGCCCGGGATCACGCCGAGCAGGATCTCCGGCTGGCCGAGCTTCGCGTTCTCCCCGGCGATCCGGTAGTCCGCGCAGAGCGCCAGCTCGCAGCCGCCGCCCAGCGCGTAGCCGGTGACGGCCGCGACGACCGGCTTGGGGATACGGGCCACGGCGCTGAAGGAGTCCTGCAGGGCGCGGGACCTCGCGACCATCGCCGCGTGGTCCATGTCCTGCATCTCCTTGATGTCGGCGCCGGCCGCGAAGACCTTCTCCCCGCCGTAGAGGACCACCGCGCGGACGTCGTCGCGGCGCGTGGCCTCCTCGGCGAGTTCCTTGAGGCGGTCCTGGGTGGCGACGTCCAGGGCGTTCATGGGCGGCCGGTCGAGGCGGATGGTGCCGACGCCCTCGGCGACTTCGAGATGCACAGTCATGAGGGCAGGTTAACGGTGACTAACGGCAACGGCCCCGGTGCGGTACATCACACCGGGGCCGTGCGTCGGGGTCGGGGCGCTCAGACGGTGACGCCTACGCCTTCCACTTGTCCCAGTCCATGTTCCAGCCGTTGTAGCCGTTGTCCGGGTCCACGATCCGGTCGTTGGAGTTCTTCACGACCACGACGTCACCGACCATGGAGTGGTCGAAGAACCAGGCGCCCGGCGCCTTGCGGTCGTAGCCGCCGCGGGTGTCGCGCAGACCGATGCAGCCGTGGCTGGCGTTGTAGTTGCCGAAGGCGTCGCCGCCCCAGTAGTTGCCGTGGATGAAGGTGCCCGAGTTCGTCAGGCGCATCGCGTCCGGCACGTCCTTGATGTCGTACTCGCCGCCGTAGCCGACCGTCTCGCCGTTCATCCGGGTCACGCGCAGACGCTCGCTGATGACCATCTGGCCGTTCCAGGTCTCCATGCCGGGCTTGCCGGTGGTCACCGGGATGGTCTTGATGACCTTGCCGTCCCGCTTGACCTTCATGGTGAGCTTCTTGACGTCGACCACGGAGACCTGGCTGCGGCCGATGGTGAAGGAGACCTTCTTGCTCTGCTCGCCGTAGACGCCGTCGCGGCCCTCGACGCCGTCGAGGTTGAGGTCGACGGTGACCTTCGTGCCGGCCTTCCAGTACTTCTCCGGGCGGAAGTCGAGGCGGTCGTTGCCGAACCAGTGGCCCTCGACGTCGACGGGCGGGTCCGTCTTGACGGTGATGGCCTTCTCGACGTCCTCGGGGGCCGTGATGCCCCGCGTGAAGCGGATCGAGAACGGCATGCCGACGCCGACCTTCGAGCCGTCCTCGGGGGTGAAGATGCCGACGAAGGTGTTCTTCGGGGTCAGCGTGGTGAAGGACGAGTCCTCGGCCGCCTCGCGTCCCTCGGAGTCCTTCGCCACGGCGTGCACCTTGTACTCGGTGGCCGAGTTGAGGTGGATCGACGGCGTCCAGGAGGTGCCGTCGCCGGATATCTCACCGGCGATCTTCTCGCCCTTGTCGTTCTCGACCGTGACCTCGGACAGCTTGCCCTTGGTGGCGTTCACCTTGAGGGCACCGCTGGTGGCCACGGAGTCGGCGCCGTTCTTCGGCGCGATGGAGACCACGGCCTCCGAGGCACCGGTGGCCGCCGCCTTGTCGGAAGCGGTCCTGTCGGAGCCCTTCCCCTTGCCGCCGTCGGAGCCGGTGTCCGAGCCCCCGCCCCCGCCGCACGCGGTGACCGCGAGCAGCATCAGGACCGGCAGCACGGCCAGGGCCCCCTTGCGCCGCCGCGTCCGCGCGCCAACCGACGCCCCCGATATCGGTCGCCCGTTCAACTCTCTGTTCTCCCCTCGCACGGCCTGATCAGGCCCGCACCCCTACGCGCAGAGCGCGCGTACGCTCGTACATTAACCAGATGATCGGGATGATTTGGCCTCGGCGTATGTCACCGTTCAGTCCCAACTTCAATGATCACGCGCGCACCCCCCATGTCCGGGCTTTGTCCGCCTACTTCACCGCGGCACCCGCTTTCCATTCCTTCCACCCCATGTTCCACCCTCCGAGGCCATTGTCCGGAGCGACCTTTTTGTCAGTGCTGTTGACGACCTCGACGACGTCCCCGACGAGGCTGCGGTCGAAGAACCAGCCCGCGGGCGTGCCCGAGTCGCCGCCCTTCACATCGCGCAGGCCGACACAGCCGTGGCTGACGTTGGCCCTGCCGAAGGCGTCCGGGGCCCAGTAGTTGCCGTGCAGGAAGGTGCCCGAGGTGGTGAGGCGCATGGCGTGCGGGACGTCCGGGATGTCGTACTCGCCCTTGCCGTCGGCCTTGCGGAAGCCGACGGTGGCGCCGTTCATCCGGGTCACCTCCAGCATCTCGGTGACGACCATCTTCCCGTTGTACGTCGTCGTCCTCGGCGCCCCGGCCGTGATGGGCAGCGTGGCGAGCACACCGTCGCCGCGCTCCACGCGCATGGTGTGCCGCGCCGCGTCGACCACGCTGACCTGGTGGCGGCCGACGGTGAAGGAGAACGTCCGGTACTGCTGGCCGTAGACGCCGGGCGCGCCCTCGACGTCCCGCAGCCGCAGGCCGACGGTGACCCGTGTGCCGGGCCTCCAGTACGTCTCGGGACGGAAGTCCAGGCGCCCCCGGCCGAACCAGTGGGGGCGGACCTCGACGGCGGGTTCGGCGGTCACGTCGACGGCGCGCTCGACGGCCGCGCGGTCCTCGATCTCCCGGTTGAACTCCAGGGAGACGATCATCCCGGTGCCGACGGTGGCCCGGTTCTCGGGCGTGACGTAGGCGATGAAGCGCTCGTCGGGGACGTACGTGGTGAAGGTGACGTGCCGGGCCGAGCGGCGGCCGTGGCCGTCGAGGGCGACCGCGTCGACGGTGTACCGGGCGGCCAGCGCGAGCTTCGGTGAGCCGGTGGGGCGCCAGGTCAGCCCGTCGGCGGACAGACGGCCCGGCACGGGTGACTCCTGCGCGTCCTGCGACTTCACCACCTTGACGGACTCCAGGCGCCCGCTGGGCACCCGCACGGCGAGACGTTGCTCCGGGCGCACGCCCTTGCTGCCGTCCGCCGGAGTGACCCTGATCGTGTCGTCGGGTGCCTTTCCGCTGGTCAGCGGAGGCCCGGTCGTGCATCCGGCGGCCCCGGCCAGCAGGGCCGCCCCGGTGAGCGCGGCGGCCAGGGCGGCCACGGCGCGGCGCGCGTGCGTCTGTGCGTGGTTCACGTGCGGCCCAACGACGGCGCACGCCCCCGGGAAACGTGAGTGCGAGGCGTGCTCTGGGCAGAACACTTGGGAGGACGACGAGACGGGGAGCGGTGCGGGGACGGCCGGCTCCCCCTTCCCGTCGCCCACCGAGCCGCGGGAGGCCTGAGGTGTCGAGCGCAGCCGAGCAGGAGGAAGTGACGGGGACGCGCGGGGTGCCGGCCGCGCGTCCGGCCGTCGTGCTGAACGGGGGCCGGCGCGAGGAGCCGTCGCCGGGGACGAGGCCCGTGTGGCCGGGGGCGCCGACGCCGCTGGGCGCGCGGTTCCGGGTGGGCCCCGACGGGGTCGCGGGCACCAACTTCGCGCTGTGGGCCGGCGGGGCGGAGGCCGTCGAGCTGTGTCTGTTCTCCGCGGCGGGCGAGGAGACCCGGCTGCGGCTGACCGAGCTGACGCACGAGATCTGGCACGGCTTCGTGCCCGGTGTCCTGCCCGGGCAGCGGTACGGCTACCGCGTGCACGGCCGCTGGGACCCGTGGACCGGCGCCCGCTGGAACCCGGCGAAGCTGCTCCTGGACCCGTACGCGCGTGCCGTGGACGGGGAGTTCGGCCTGCCGCCGGAGGTGTACGCGCACGTGAGGGACTGGCCCGAGCAGCACGTCGCCGACACCGTGCGCGACGAGCGGGACTCGGCGCCGCACGTCCCGAAGGGCGTGGTCGTGCACGACGACGCCCCCGACGACGAGTGGACCGACGACCGCCGTCCGAAGACGCCCTGGGCGGACTCGGTCATCTACGAACTGCACGTACGCGGCTTCACCATGACCCACCCGGGCGTCCCCGAGGAGCTGCGCGGCACCTACGCCGGCCTCGCGCACCCCGCCGCGATCGAGCACCTGGTGAAGCTGGGGGTGACGGCGGTGGAGCTGCTGCCCGTGCACCAGTTCGCCCACGAGGACCATCTGCTGCGCCGGGGCATGCGCAACTACTGGGGCTACAACTCGGTCGGCTACTTCGCCCCGCACGCGGCGTACTCCTCCTCGGGCACGGCCGGGCAGCAGGTCGGGGAGTTCCGGCGGATGGTGCGGGCGCTGCACGCCGCCGGCATCGAGGTCGTCCTCGACGTGGTCTACAACCACACCGCCGAGGCCGACGAACGCGGTCCGAGCCTGTCGCTGCGCGGCATCGACAACCGGGGCTACTACCGCCTGCAGAGCGACGCGCGGCGCTACGCGGACTACACGGGCTGCGGGAACACGCTGCACGTGGTCCAGCCGCACGTCCTGCGCCTGATCACCGACTCGCTGCGGTACTGGGTGACGGAGATGGGGGTGGACGGCTTCCGTTTCGATCTGGCGGCCGCCCTCGCGCGCTCCATGCACGACGTCGACATGCTGTCCCCGTTCCTCGCCGTCATCGCCCAGGACCCGGTGCTGCGGCGGGTGAAGCTGATCGCCGAGCCGTGGGACGTGGGCTCGGGCGGTTACCAGGTGGGCGCCTTCCCACCCCTGTGGACGGAGTGGAACGACCGCTACCGGGGCGCGGTCCGGGACTTCTGGCGGGGCGCCCTGCCGGACGTACGGGATCTCGGCTACCGGCTGTCGGGGTCGAGCGACCTGTACGCCTGGGGCGGCCGCAGGCCCTACGCGTCGGTCAACTTCATCACCGCGCACGACGGTTTCACGCTCCGCGACCTGGTGTCGTACGAACGCAAGCACAACGAGGCGAACGGGGAGGGGAACCGGGACGGCTCGGACGACAACCGGTCCTGGAACTGCGGCGCCGAGGGCGAGACGGACGACGAGGGCGTGCGCGCGCTGCGGCGGCGGCAGCTGCGGAACCTGCTGACGACGCTGCTGCTGTCCACAGGCGTGCCGATGCTGGTCGCCGGCGACGAGCTGGGCCGCACGCAAGGGGGCAACAACAACGCCTACTGCCAGGACAACGAGATCAGCTGGGTCGACTGGGGGCTGCTGGAGGACCCGGCCTGGAAGGGCCTGTTCGACCTGACGGCCCGGCTGATCGCCCTCCGCCACGAGCACCCCGTCCTGCGCCGCCGGGCGTTCTTCTCCGGCCGGGCCCACTCGGCGGACGGACTGCGGGACCTGGCCTGGTTCACGGCACGCGGCGCCGAGATGACCGAACGGGACTGGTACGCCCCGGCCGCGACGCTGGGGATGTACCTCTCCGGCCGTGACATCCCCGGACGCGACGCCCGGGGCGTCCCGATCCTCGACGACAGCTTCCTCATCGTCCTGCACGCCGGTGACCGGCCGGTCGACTTCGTCCTGCCGGGCACGCCGTGGGCGGAACGGTACGAGGTGGTGGTCGACACCTCGCGGGAGGAGCAGGGGGAGCCGGTGGGGGTGGTGCACGAGGCGGGGGCGGAGGTCGCCGTCGCGGCGCGGTGCGTGCTGCTGCTGCGGGTGCTGGGGTGAGCGCTCCCGGGCCCCGGGTCAGCCGAGGATGCCCCGTTCGTAGGCCGTGGCCACCGCGGCCGCCCGGTCCTTGACCCCGAGTTTGGCGTAGAGGTGCGTGAGGTGGGTCTTGACCGTCGCCTCGCTGATGAAGAGTTCACGGGCGATCTCACGGTTGGCGGTGCCCCTGGCCACCAGGGCCAGCACCTCGCGCTCACGGGCGGAGAGGGGCTCGTTGCCGGGGGCGCGCGGGGTGCGCACCGCCGTGACCAGGCGGGAGGCGACAGCCGGGGAGAGCACGGTACGGCCCTCGGCCGCCGCGCGGACCGCGGTGAACAGCTCCTCGCGCGGGGCGTCCTTCAGGAGGTAGCCCGTCGCGCCCGCCTCGATGGCCGGGAGGGTGTCGGAGTCGGTGTCGTAGGTGGTGAGGACGAGCACCTCGGCACGGGCGGCGCGGCGGGTCAGCTCCCGGATGGCGTCCACGCCCCCGCCGCCCGTCATCCGCAGGTCCATCAGGACGACGTCCGGGTCCAGGGAGGCGGTCAGCTCCACCGCCTCCGCCCCGTTCGACGCCTCGCCGAGGACGCGGAAGCCGGGCGCGGACTCGAACATGCCGCGCAGGCCGTCCCGTACGACGGGATGGTCGTCGACGATCAGCAGGGAGATGGGCTGCTGCGGGGTGGTCAGCTCGTCCAGGACGACGATCCGGGGGTTGCCGATGAGCGCGAGCGCGATGAACAGCCGCTGCTTCTGTCCGCCGGAGAGCTTGGCGAACCGGGTGGTGAGCCGGGCGGTCAGACCGAGGCGTTCGGCGAGGGGCCGCCAGTCGGCCGGGTTCGGATAGAAGGCGGCGTACAGCTCCAGCGCCTCCCGGACGGTGAGCTTGGGTTGCAGCTCGCTCTCCTGGAGCTGCGCGCCGAGCACCCGGCGGGTGGCCTCGTGCTCGGCGACGGGGTCGAGGCCGGCGGCCCGGACCCGGCCCGCGTCGGGCACCCGGAGGCCCTCGACGCATTCGACGGTGGTGGTCTTGCCGGCGCCGTTGGGGCCGAGGATCCCGAAGATCTCTCCCTCCGCGACGCTGAAGGAGACACCGTCGACGACGTTGCGGCCGCCGTAGGCCTTGCGGAGGCCGGCGACCTCGATGACGGATGTGGACGACGTGTGAGGCATGCGTCGAGAATCCCGGTCGCGCGCGGGTACGCACATCGGCCGACTCGCTCGAACGGGCATCAGCCGATCGGTCGATGTGCCGGTACGACCTCGCCGGTCTCCCCGTACGCGTCCGTGGCGGAGAGAGGTCGTAGGACTCACGACCGAGGGCGGTCCGGCCAAAACTCGGTGGGCGTTGTCAGTGGCGATCCGTAGGCTCGCTGCTGATGGCCACGACACGTGCAACCCCCGAGGAACCCGACCGGACCCTGGATCCCGAGACCGCACCGGAGACCGCCCCCGAGCCCGAGGAGCGCGACAGGGCGGAGGCGCCCGAGAAGCCCGAGGGCCGGTCCGCCGTCCGTACGCTGCTGCGGCTGTGGCCGTACGTGCGGCCCGTGCGGGCGCGGCTGTCCGTGGCCGCGCTCGTCGCGATAGTCGCCTCCTGCGTGGGCCTGTTCATCCCGCTGGTGCTGAAGTGGATGGTCGACGGGCCGGTCGCGGACCGGGACCCGGCGGGGGTGTGGCTCGGGGCGCTGTACCTGCTGCTGCTCGGTCTCGCCGAGGCGCTGCTGTTCGGGTTGCGGCGCTGGCTGGTGGCGCGGCCCCTGGCCGGGGTCGAGGCGTCGATGCGCGCGGACCTCTACCGTCATCTGCAGCGGCTGCCGGTCGCCTTCCACGACCGCTGGGCCTCCGGGCAGCTGCTCTCGCGCGGCACGACGGATCTGATGCTGCTGCGGATGTTCCTCGCCTTCCCTCTGACGTTCCTGCTGGTCAACGCGGTGACCATCGTGGTCGGCGTCATCATCATGCTGGTCCAGGACTGGACGCTCGGGCTGGTCATCCTGGGTCCGGCGATTCCCGTGATGGTCACCTGCGTGATCTTCGAGCGGAAGTACGCCAAGGTCGCGCGCCTCGCCCAGGACCAGGTGGGCGACCTCACCACGGTCGTCGAGGAGAGCGTCCTCGGGATCCGCATCATCAAGGGGTTCGGGCGCCATCGCAGCCAGGCCCGGGCCTTCCGGGAGCTGTCCCGGACCCTGCGCGGCACCGAGCTGCGCAAGGCCCGCCTGCTGTCGGTGATCTGGGGCGTCATCATCACGCTCCCCGAGCTGGCGATCGGGGCGGCCCTCGTGCTCGGCGTCGTCCAGGTCGCGGACGGTGTCCTGTCGGCGGGCACGCTGGTGGCGTTCCTGTCCACGGCCCTCGCGCTGCGCTGGCCCGTGGACTCGATCGGCTTCCTGTTGGCGATGAGCCAGGAGGCGGCGACGGCGACGGAACGGTATTTCGAGGTGATGGACGAGGAGCCGGAGTCGTCGGCCGACGCCGTGCGCGCCGCCGCCTCCGTGTCCGCCTCCGTGTCCGCTTCCGCCTCCGCCTCCTTCTCCGCTTCCTCCTCCGCCTCCACCTCCTTCTCCGCTTCCTCCTCCGCCTCCGCCTCCGCCGACATCGCTGTCACCGCCGACATCGCTGTCACCCCAACCGCCCCGCAGGCCACCGCGGGCAGGGCGCCCGGGTCCGGAGGCGGCGGGCTGCGGTTCCACCACGTCACCTTCCGGTACCCCGACGCCGCACCCGGCTCCACCCCCACCCTCGACCGCGTCGACCTCCACATCCGCCCCGGCGAGTCGATGGCCCTGGTCGGCGCCACCGGCTCCGGCAAGACCACCCTGACCGCGCTCGTGCCCCGCCTCCACGAGGTCACCTCCGGCCGCATCACCCTGGACGGCGAGGACATCACCGGGATGTCGCGCGACGAACTGCGCGCGAAGGTCGCCGTCGCCTTCGAGGAGCCCACCCTCTTCTCGGCGACCGTCGGTGAGAACGTCCTGATGGGCGCGCGCCCCGACGCGGGCGAACCCGAGCTGGACCGCGCCCTGGCCATCGCCCAGGCCGAGTTCGCGCACGCGCTCCCCCGGGGCACCGCCACCCAGGTGGGCGAGCAGGGCCTCAGCCTCTCGGGCGGCCAGCGGCAACGCCTCGCGCTGGCGCGGGCGGTGGTCGGCCGCCCCCGCTTCCTCGTGCTGGACGACCCGCTCTCGGCACTCGACGTGCACACGGAGGCCGCGGTGGAGGCCGCGCTGCGCCGCGTGCTCGCGGAGACGACCGCGCTGATCGTGGCGCACCGCCCGTCGACGGTGCTGCTCGCCGACCGCGTGGCCCTGCTCTCCGGCGGCCGGGTCGCCGCCGTGGGCACCCACCAGGAACTGCTGCGTACGAACGCCGAGTACGCCCATCTGATGTCCGGGACCGAGGAGGACGAGCGATGACGGCGCCCCTGACCACAGCGCCGGACAAGGAACCGGAGGAGGGACCGAACGGCACACCGGAGGGGACCGGCAAGGCGCATGCGGACGGCGGGCCGGACGGGGCCGCGTCCGCGAAGGAGCCGCCCGGCGGCCGACCCGCCGCCGGGCGCGGGGCGTCCGCCGACGACCCGTTCGACCACGACGACCTGCCCACTCCCCCGGGTGCCACCCTCGCGCTGCTGCGCTCCCTGCTCGCGCCGATGCGGACCCGCGTGGTCGTCGCGAGCGTGCTGCTCCTGCTCCAGCAGGCGGCGGTGCAGGCGGGCCCGCTGCTGGTGGCGTACGCCATCGACAGTGCCGTACCCGCGCTCCGGGACGGCCGGCACGGGCCGCTGATCGTGGTGGCGGCCGGGTATCTGGCGTGCGCGCTGGCGGCCGGCGGACTGCAGTTCGCGTTCATCGGGGCGTCCGCGCGGGTCAACCAGGACGTGCTGCTGGATCTGCGCGGCCGGATCTTCCGCCACGCGCAGGCCCTGAGCATCGACTTCCACGAGCGGTACACCTCGGGCCGGCTCATCTCCCGCTCCACCACGGACGTCGAGTCGCTGCGCGAACTCCTCGACGAGGGTCTGCAGGAACTCATCGGCGTGATCCTCGCCTTCGTCTACATCTCGGCCATGCTGCTCTGGCTGGACCTGGGGCTCGGCGCGGCCGCGCTGGCGTCGTTCGTGCCGCTGTACGGGTTCGTGCGGTCCTACCGGCGGCGCGCGGCCGGCGTCTACACGGCCCGGTCCACCGCGATCGCCGCGGTGATCGTGAAGTTCGCGGAGACGATGAACGGCATCCGGCCGGTGCGGGCGTTCCGCCGCGAAGCCGCGAACGACACGGAGTTCGCCGCCCTGAACGGGATCCACGAGCGCAGGAACGGCGACGCGATCCTGGAGATGGCCCGCTACGTGGTCTGCTCGCGTGTCGTCGCCAACATCACGGTCGCGGCGATCGTGCTGTGGGGCGCGTACCGGGTGGCCTCGCAGACGCTGGCCCTGGGTGTGCTGGCGGCGGCCGTGCTGTATCTGCGGCGGCTGTACGACCCGATCGACCGGCTCGGCATGTTCCTCAACTCGTACCAGTCGGCGGCGGCCTCGCTGGAGAAGATCGCCGGACTGCTGGCCCAGGCCCCGTCGGTGCCCGAGCCCGCCCGGCCGAAGGAGCTGCCGGCGGCGGCCTCGGACATGCCGGGCCGTGAGATCGTGTTCGACGACGTGCGGTTCGCGTACCGCACCGGCGGCGAGATCCTGCCCCGCTTCGACCTCACGCTCGCGGCGGGCAGCACGGTGGCGGTCGTCGGGTCCACGGGCGCCGGCAAGTCGACCCTGGCCAAGCTGGTGGCCCGCTTCTACGACCCCTCGTCCGGACGGGTCCTCCTCGACGGCGTCGACCTGCGTGACCTCCCGGTGCCCGAGCTGCGGCGCGGGGTGATCATGGTGACGCAGGAGTCGTTCCTGTTCTCCGGCACGGTCGCCGAGAACATCGCCATCGGCCGCCCCGACGCCGGCCGCGAGGAGATCGAGCGGGCAGCGAAGGCCATCGGCGCCCATGACTTCATCGCCGCCCTGCCCGACGGCTACGACACCGACGTACGCAAGCGCGGTGGCCGTATCTCCGCGGGCCAGCGACAACTCGTGGCGTTCGCACGGGCGTTGCTGGCCGACCCGGCCGTCCTCATCCTGGACGAGGCGACCAGCTCCCTCGACGTCCCGGGCGAGCGGGCGGTCCAGCGCGCGATGTCCACGGTCCTGCGCGGGCGTACGGCCGTGGTGATCGCGCACCGGCTGTCCACGGTCGAGATCGCCGACCGCGTCCTGGTGATGGAGCACGGCCGGATCGTGGAGGACGGCACGCCGGCGGACCTGATCGCGGGGACCGGCAGGTTCGCGGACCTGCACAGGGCCTGGCGCGACAGCCTGGCGTAGCGGCGCCGCCCGAACTCACCCAGCCAGCCACCCACTCACCCACTCACCCACTCACCCACTCACCCACTCAGCCAGTACACACAGAATCGGGGGCCGATGATCAACGCGTACGAGGACCCCGGCACGCCCGACTGCCGGGGCGGCGCCAGGTATCTGTGGTGGCTGGTCAAGCGACAGGCGGGCCGTTCCGCACTCGGCTCGCTGATCTCCTGTGTGTGGATGGTGCTGCTCGCGGCCACCCCGTACCTGCTCTCCCGTGCGATCGACGAGGGACTGCAACCCGGTGACTACCCGGCCCTGGCCGGCTGGACCGCCACGCTTTTCGGTGTGGGGGCCTTCAACGCCTGGCTGAGCATCATGCGCCACCGCACCATGACCCGGGTCCGGATGGACGCCAACTTCCGCACGGTGAAGGTCGTGATGGCGCACGCGGTCCGGCTGGGCGCGGCGCTGCCCCGTCGCGTCGGCGCCGGGGAGGTCGTCACGATCGGTGTGGGCGACGTCCAGACGATCTCCTCCTCGCTGACGGTCATCGGGCCGGGGGCCGGCGCGCTCGCCGCGTATCTGGTGGTCGCGGGGCTGCTGGTGTCGGTGTCCCTGCCCATCGCCGGGGTGGTGCTGCTGGGGATGCCGCTGATCGCCGTGATCGTGGGCCCGCTGATGCGGCGGCTGCAGGGCACGGAGTCGGAGTACCGGGAGCGGCAGGGCGTGCTGACGGCGCGGATCGCGGACCTCGCGGGCGGCCTGCGGGTGCTCAACGGGCTCGGTGGCAAGGGGCTGGTCGCCGACGCGTTCCACCGGGACTCGCAGCGGCTGCGGGCGCAGGGCTACCGGGTGGGAGCGGTGACCAGCTGGATGCAGGCGGTCGGGGTGGGGCTGCCGACGGTCTTCCTCGCGGTGGTGACCTGGCTCGCGGCCCGGCTCGCCGCCCAGGGGGCCATCACGGTCGGTGAGCTGGTGGCGGTGTACGGGTACGTCACCGTGCTGGTGCGGCCGGTGTCGTACTTCGTCGACTGGGGGTACGAGGTCAGCCGCGGGGTGGTGGCCGCGCGGCGCGTCATCCGGTTCCTGACCCTGGAGCCGCTCCCGGACCACGGCACCACGGACGCGCCCGCCGAGCCCTCGGCGCTGCACGACCCCGTGTCGGGGGTACGGGTGCCGCCGGGGCGGCTGGTCGCGCTGGCCGCCGACCGCCCGGCCGACGCGACGGCGGTGGTGGACCGGCTCGGCCGGTACGCGCCGACGGCGGTGACGTGGGGCGGGACCCCGCTCGACGCGATCCCGCTGGCACAGGTCCGCGCGCGGATCCTGGTCGCGGACCACGAGGCCGACCTGTTCGCGGGCCGGCTGCGGGACCTGCTCGGCGGGCACGGCGACCTCGACGACGCCACGGCCGCGCGGGCGCTGCACGCGGCCGTGGCCGAGGACATCGTCCAGGGCCTGGCGGACGGTCTGGACGCTGCCGTCGACGCGCGGGGCGGCAACCTCTCCGGCGGTCAGCGCCAACGGGTACGGCTGGCGCGGGCGCTGGTGGCCGATCCCGAGATCCTGCTCGCCGTCGAGCCGACGTCGGCGCTCGACGCCCACACCGAGGCGCGGGTCGCGCAGCGGCTGCGGGCCGCCCGAGCGGGCCGTACGACCCTGGTCACCACCACCTCGCCCCTCGTCCTCGACCACGCGGACACCGTCCTGCACCTGGTCGACGGCAAGGTCGCCGCCCGCGGCACCCACCGCGAACTCCTCACGGACGAGCCGGGTTACCGGACGCTGGTGGCGCGGGACGCGGGCGAGGCGGCGGGCGGGGACGGCGCGCAGAGCACGGAGAGCGCGTACGGCGCGCAGAGCACGGACGCGGAGGTCGCACGGTGACGACGACGGTCGACCCCACCTCCCCTGCCCCGGGCCGGCTGCCCATCGCGTCGGCGGCCGCCGTGCGGCGGGCCACCGTACGGCTGGTGCGGGCGGACGGGCGGGCGTTCCTGGCCGTGCTGGGGCTGAACGCGGCTGCTGCCGCCCTGGGGCTGGCCGGCCCGTGGCTCCTGGGCCGGATCATCGACGAGGTGCGCGGCGGGGGCGGGGTCGCGGCGGTGGACCGGCTGGCTGCGGCGATCCTGCTGTGCGCGGGGGCGCAGCTGCTGCTGGCGCGCTGGGCCCGGTACGTGGGGCACCGGTTCGGGGAGCGGACGCTGGCGCGGGTGCGGGAGGAGTTCGTGGACCGGACGCTGGCACTGCCGGCGTCGGTGGTGGAGCGGGCGGGGACCGGTGATCTGACGGCGCGTGGCACGGCGGACGTGGACGCGGTCGGCAGGACGCTGCGGGACGTGGGGCCCGAACTGCTGATCAGCTCGGTGCAGGCGGTGTTCCTGATCGGCGCGGTGTTCGCGCTGGATCCGCTGCTCGGGCTGTGCGCGCTGTCCGGTCTCAGCGGTATCGCGGTGGTGCTGCGCTGGTATCTGCGCCGGGCGCGTACCGGGTATCTCGCGGAGGGCGCGGCCGGTTCGGAGGTCGCGGAGATCGTCGCGGCGACCGCGTCGGGGGCCCGTACGGTCGAGGCGCTGCGGCTGGAGCGCCGCCGGATCACCGCGAGCCGGGACGCGCTGGAGGTCTCCCGGCGGCGCCGGTTCCACACCCTCTTCCTGCGCACGGTGTTCTTCCCCGGGGTCGAGGTCTCGTACTTCGTGCCGCAGGTGCTGGTCCTCCTGCTCGGCGGGATGCTGCTGGCGCGCGGTTCGGTGAGTCTGGGCGCGGTGGTGTCGGCGGCCCTGTATCTGCAGCAACTGGCCGGTCCGCTCGACGAGATCCTGATGCGGGTGGAGCTGCTGCAGAGCAGCGGGGCCTCGTTCGCCCGGGTGGAGGGGCTGGCCGGCGCCCCGCGCGCCGGGTCGGCCGAGACCCCGGAGCCGGCGGACGACCGTATCGACGTCACGGGCGTGCGGTACGCGTACGACCGGGGCGGCGAGGTCCTGCGGGGCGTCGACCTGACGGTCCGCCCCGGGGAACGGCTCGCGGTCGTCGGCCCGTCCGGTGCCGGCAAGACGACCCTGAGCCGTCTCCTGGCCGGTATCGACGCGCCGACCGAGGGCTCGGTGACGGTGGGCGGGGTTCCCGTAGTGGACCTCGGTCCCGAACGTCTGCGCCGGCAGGTCGTGCTGGTCACCCAGGAGCACCACGTCTTCCTGGGCACGGTCCGCGACAACCTGCTGATCGCCGAACCGGCGGCCACGGACGCGGAGTTGTGGGCGGCACTGTCGGCCGTGGGCGCGGACGTCTGGGTGCGCGACCTTCCCGACGGGCTCGGCACCCGGCTCGGCGAGGGCGGCCGCCGCACGGACGGCCCCCAGGCCCAGCAGCTGGCGCTCGCCCGGGTGGTCCTCGCCGACCCGCACACCCTCATCCTCGACGAGGCCACCGCCCTGCTGGATCCCACCACCGCCCGCCACACCGAACGTGCCCTCGCGGCCGTCCTGCACGGCCGTACGGTCATCGCCATCGCCCACCGCCTCCACACCGCCCACGACGCGGACCGCGTGGCCGTCATGGAGAACGGCCTGCTCACCGAACTCGGCACCCACGAGGAGCTGGTGGCGGCGAAGGGCGCGTACGCGGCGCTGTGGCAGCGGTGGCACGGGGAGGGGGAGACCTGAGGGGCCGCGGGCCACGCGGCAGCATGCCGAACACCCCTACGACGACGTGGAGTTCTCGTCCCGTGATGCCGCCGATGTGTGCCGTCTGTCCCCCCGACCCGCTCGGCACCGCTCCGTTCGGGAAGTTCACCCTGGTGTACTTCCGCGCGACCCGGGCGGCCCCCGCGTACGAGGGGGGCTGGGTCGGACACCCGGAGAACGCGGTCTGGTTCTGCGACGCACACGCGCCCCTCGCCGAGCGCCTGAAAGAGTGCACGGCCGCCGAGGCGCTGGAGCGCCTCGCATGACACACGGCGAACAGTCCGTATAGCGAACATGACCAACCGGGCAACGGACGATTTCCAGCCAAGTTCTTGACGCGCTCCTGACAGGACCCTCGGTCTCCTGCCACTCTGCCCACAACCGCGACACAGCAACCTCACAGCGGGTCCGGCCGTGCCGCGGAAGCACCCCCCACGCATGTGGTTTAAGCGTTCACCAGTTCTCACCTTGTTCTGCCCGGGCGGCCACCAGCCGCCCGGTCTCCCCTGGCCGCGCCGGTCGCGGCCATGCAGAAGGAGTCAGTGTTGAGACGCCAGTCCCACAGACGCACCTCCCACACCGGTAACACTTTCGGCCACAGCACCCGTCGGCGCGCGGCCGCCGGCGCGCTCGTCGCCGTCACCGCCCTGCTGGCCGCGGCCGTCCAGTCGGGCGCCGCGACCGCCGCCCCGGAGAAGGCACCGTCGGCGGCGGGCAAGGCCAACCCGGGCGCGGTCTCGATGAAGCTCTCCCCCTCCCAGCGGGCCGAGCTGATACGCGAGGCCGACGCCACGAAGGCGGAGACGGCCGGGAAGCTCGACCTCGGCGCGAAGGAGAAGCTCGTCGTCCGTGACGTGGTCAAGGACCGCGACGGCACCCTGCACACGCGGTACGAGCGCACGTACGGCGGCCTCCCGGTCCTCGGCGGCGACCTCGTGGTCAAGACCTCGAAGGCGGGCGCCACCCAGGGCGTCGTCAAGGCCACCAAGGCGAAGATCGCGGTGTCGTCGCTGACGCCCACCGTGACCAAGGCCCGGGCCGAGAAGCAGGCGCTCGGTGCCGCGAAGGCGGAGAAGGCCAAGAACCCCGAGGTCAACCGCGCGCCCCGCAAGGTCGTCTGGGCCGCGAGCGGCAAGCCCGTCCTCGCCTACGAGACGGTCGTCGGCGGCTTCCAGCACGACGGCACCCCGCAGGAGCTCCACGTCATCACCGACGCCACCAGCGGGGCGAAGCTGTACGAGTGGGAAGCGGTCGAGACCGGCACCGGCAACACGGTCTACAGCGGCTCGGTCACCCTCGGCACCACACAGTCGGGGTCGACGTTCAACCTGACCGACGGCGCGCGCGGCGGTCACAAGACGTACAACCTCAACCGCGGCACCTCCGGCACCGGGACCCTGTTCTCCGGCCCCGACGACGTCTGGGGCAACGGCCTGCCGTCGAACCTGGAGTCGGCCGGCGCCGACGCCCACTACGGCGCGGCACTGACCTGGGACTACTACAAGAACGTGCACGGCCGCAACGGCATCCGCGGTGACGGCGTCGGCGCCTACTCGCGCGTGCACTACGGCAACAACTACGTCAACGCGTTCTGGCAGGACTCCTGCTTCTGCATGACGTACGGCGACGGCTCGGGCAACGCCAACCCGCTGACGTCGATCGACGTGGCCGCGCACGAGATGACCCACGGCCTCACGTCCAACACGGCCGGCCTCAACTACTCCGGCGAGTCCGGCGGTCTGAACGAGGCCACCTCGGACATCTTCGGCTCCACGGTCGAGTTCTACGCGGCGAACTCCTCCGACGTCGGTGACTACCTCATCGGCGAGGAGATCAACATCAACGGCAACGGGACGCCGTTGCGCTACATGGACAAGCCGAGCAAGGACGGCTCGTCCAAGGACTCCTGGTACTCGGGCATCGGCAACATCGACGTGCACTACTCGTCGGGCCCCGCGAACCACTTCTTCTACCTCCTCTCCGAGGGCAGCGGCGCCAAGACCATCAACGGCGTGAACTACGACTCGCCCACCTCGGACGGTCTCCCGGTGACGGGCATCGGCCGCGCCAAGGCGGAGCAGATCTGGTTCAAGGCGCTGACCACGAAGTTCACGTCGACGACCAACTACGCGGCGGCCCGCACCGGCACGCTCGCGGTCGCCGGTGAGCTGTACGGCACCACGTCCGCCGAGTACACGGCGGTGCAGAACGCGTGGGCCGGCATCAACGTGGGCTCACGTCCCGGCGGCGGCGGGGGCGGCGGTACGTCGTTCGAGAGCACGACCGACGTATCGATTCCGGACAACGGCGCGGCGGTCACCTCGCCCGTCACCGTCTCCGGCCGGACCGGCAACGCGCCCTCGAACCTCGCGGTCGCCGTGGACATCGTCCACACCTACATCGGCGACCTCCAGGTCCAGCTGGTCGCCCCCGACGGCACGGCCTACACGCTGAAGGCGTACGGCACCGGCGGCAGCGCGGACAACATCAACACCACCTACACCGTGAACGCGTCGTCCGAAGTCGCCAACGGCGTGTGGCAGTTGCGGGTCCAGGACAACGCGGCCCGGGACACCGGCTACATCAACAGCTGGAAGCTGACGTTCCCGTAGGACATGGCCGGGCTCCACGTCCACGGGGGCCCGCCACGAGCGTGACGTGACAGGGCGCCGCCCCGGGGGATCCAACTCCCCGGGGCGGCGCCTTCTTTGCCGTTCCCCGGGGGCCGCTTTGCCGCACCTTGGTCGCTCCTTTGCCGTGGTCGGAGCGGTTTTACATGGCCGCAACATTTCCGGACTGTTGATTTCCGGCCAACATCACCTTGCCCTCCTGACATGTACGCGCCGTGGTGGCACGCTTCACCCACCCGCCGCACTCGTAACTTCAGATCCGCCGGACGACAGCCCCATGCCGTCCGGTCTCCCCCACCAAGGAGCATGAGTGACTCCGTTCTACGCGCGTCGCCGTCGCACCACGCTGGCCATCGCGACCGCTGTCGCCGCAGGTACGCTGCTGACCACCGGGCTGACCACGGGCGCCACCGCGCAGCCCACGCCCGTCGCGGAAAAGGCCCGGCCCGCCGGCGCCCCGGTCGCGCTGACCCCCGCCGCGCGCACCGCCCTGATCAAGAAGGCGGACGCGGCCACGGCCGAGACCGCCGACGAGATAGGTCTCGGCGCCAAGGAGGAACTGGTCGTCCGTGACGTCCTCAAGGACGCCGACGGCACGGTCCACACCCGCTACGAGCGCACCTTCGGCGGCCTCCCTGTCCTCGGCGGCGACCTCGTCGTCCACGAGTCCAAGGCCGGCGCCGTCAAGAGCGTCACCAGAGCGACCAAGGCCACCGTCAAGGTCGCCGACCTCACCGCGGACGTCACCAAGGCCACCGCCGAGAAGCAGGCGCTGAAGGCCGCCAAGGCCGAGGGCTCCACCAAGACCGAGGCCGACACGGCCCCGCGCAAGGTCGTCTGGGCGGCGAGCGGCAAGCCCGCGCTCGCCTACGAGACGGTGGTCGGCGGCTTCCAGCACGACGGCACCCCGCAGCAGCTCCACGTGATCACCGACGCGGAGACCGGCAAGAAGCTGTACGAGTGGGAGGCCATCCAGACCGGCAGCGGCAACAGCCAGTACAACGGCAAGGTCACCATCGGCACCTCGCTGTCCGGCTCGACGTACCAGCTGAACGACGCCTCGCGCGGCGCCCACAAGACGTACAACAAGGCCCGCGCCACGTCCTCCTCGGCGGGCACCCTCTTCACCGACGCGGACGACGTCTGGGGTACCGGCACCGCGACGAGCTCCTCGACGGACCAGAACGCCGCGGTGGACGCCCACTACGGCGCCCAGGTCACCTGGGACTTCTACAAGAACGTCCTCGGCCGCAACGGCATCAAGAACAACGGCGTCGCCGCGTACTCCCGCGTCCACTACGGCAACGCCTACGTCAACGCCTTCTGGTCCGACAGCTGCTTCTGCATGACGTACGGCGACGGCGCGGGCAACGTCAAGCCGCTCACCTCCCTGGACGTGGCCGGCCACGAGATGACCCACGGCCTGACCTCGAACACGGCCGGCCTCAACTACTCCGGCGAGTCCGGCGGTCTGAACGAGGCGACCTCCGACATCCTCGGCACGGCGGTCGAGTTCTACGCCGCCAACTCCAAGGACCCGGGCGACTACCTCATCGGCGAGAAGGTCGACATCCGCGGCAACGGCACCCCGCTGCGCTACATGGACCAGCCCAGCAAGGACGGCTCCTCGGCCAACTACTGGTCCTCGTCCCTCGGCAGCCTGGACGTCCACTACTCGTCGGGCCCGGCGAACCACTTCTTCTACCTGCTGAGCGAGGGCAGCGGCGCCAAGACCATCAACGGCGTCTCGTACAACTCGCCCACCTCCAACGGTGCCACGATCACCGGCATCGGCCGCACCAAGGCCGTCCAGATCTGGTACAAGGCGCTGAGCACGTACATGACCTCGACGACCAACTACAAGGGCGCCCGCACGGCGACCCTGAACGCGGCCTCCTCCCTGTACGGCGCCTCCAGCGCGGAGTACGCGGCGGTGAACGCGGCGTGGGCGGCGGTCAACGTCAACGCCTGACCTGACGTGGTGGTGCAGGAATAGGTGACGGGGCGGTACCCGGCGAGAAGGCGACGCCGGGTGCCGCCCTAGGCTTTGCGCCATGCCCGCATCACACGGCCCGCTCCCCGAGGGCCCCTTCACCTACGAAGCGGTCGGCGCGACCCGCGAGGGTCACTGCCCGCCCGACTTCAACCGCCTCCACGTCCGCTCCCGCATAGGCGAGGGCACGGACGTGTTCGAGCGGGCCGCGCACGCCGTCCTCACCTGGGAGATGCACCGCGCGCTGGGCGTCGGCATCCACGCCTCCGCCCCCGAGGCGGCCCCCGGCGTCGACGTGACGGTCACCCTCGGAGGCGTCATCAAGGCCCCCTGCCGCGTCGTCTACACAGTGGACGAGCCTCGCCGCAGGGGCTGGGCCTACGGCACGCTGCCGGGCCACCCGGAAACCGGCGAGGAGGCGTTCATCGTCGACCGCACGGGGGACGGCACCGTCTGGCTGACGGTCTCGGCCTTCAGCCGCGGCGCCAAGTGGTACGCCCGGGCGGGCGGGGCGGCGACGCGGGGACTGCAGCACGCGTACGCGCGGCGGTGCGGGGTGGTGCTGCGGAGGCTGGTGGAGGACCCGAAGGGCTGACGCGGTGTCCCGCACGGGCAGTACCCGTACGGGACGCGGCCACCAACGCCACCGCTACCGCAGCAGCACCCCCGCCCCCTCCCCCAGCTCCTCCGAAGGCACCGTCACCAGGCCCAGTTCGGCGGTGGAGGCCAGCAGGCGGTGGGACGGGAGGATGCGGACCGTGTAGCCGAAGGAGCCGGTGCGGTCGAGGGACAGGGGGCCCTCGTAGACCCAGCGGCCCTCCTCGTCGGGACCGTTCACCGGCTTCAGCGGGACGTACGTCGCGTCCGTGATGCGGTCGTCGGAGTCGACGCGGCCGGAGACCGCCTGGACCTCGACGTCGTCCGGGACCAGCTCGCCGAGGCCCACCCGCACCCGCAGCACCAGCGTCGCGCCCAGCTCGGCGGCCGTGCCCACCGGCGCCGCCGAGGTCTCCACATGGTCCACGCTCACCCGGTGCCAGGTCCCCCGCACCCGTGCCTTCCACTCGGACAGCTCACGGGCCGCGTCCGGGACCAGCGAGCGGTGGGCGCGGGCGGCCGGGGCGTACAGGCGCTCCACGTACTCCCGGACCATGCGGCCCGCCAGCACCTTCGGCCCCAGGTGGGTCAGCGTCTCGCGGACCATCGCGATCCAGCGGTCGGGCAGACCGCCCTGCCCGCGCTCGTAGAAGCGCGGGGCGACCCGCTGCTCCAGCAGCTCGTACAGGGCCGCCGCCTCCACGTCGTCCCGGCGGTCCTGGTGCTCGTCCGTCGCCGTGCCGTCCGCCGTGGGGATCGCCCAGCCGAAGTCCGGCCGGAACCATTCGTCCCACCAGCCGTCCAGGACGGACAGATTGAGACAGCCGTTCAGCGCGGCCTTCATGCCGGACGTACCGCACGCCTCCAGCGGGCGCAGCGGGTTGTTCAGCCAGACGTCGCAGCCGGGGTACAGCTTCTGTGCCATCGCCATGCCGTAGTCGGGCAGGAACACGATCCGGTGGCGGACGCGCGGGTCGTCCGCGAACCGCACCAGTTCCTGGATCAGGCGTTTCCCGCCGTCGTCCGCCGGGTGCGCCTTGCCCGCGATCACGATCTGTACCGGCCGCTCCGGGTGGAGCAGCAGGTCCATCAGACGGTCCTGGTCGCGCAGCATCAGGGTCAGGCGTTTGTAGGAGGGGACACGGCGGGCGAACCCGATGGTCAGGACGTCCGGGTCCAGGACGCCGTCGATCCAGCCGAGTTCGGCGGTGCCGGCGCCGCGCTGCCGCCAGGAGGCGTGCAGCCGCTCGCGCACCTCGACGACCAGCTGTTCGCGCAGGTCGCGGCGGAGCTCCCAGATGTCCTGGTCGGGGATGTCACCGACGGCGTCCCAGCGTTCCGAGCCGCCGACGCTCATGGCGTCCTCGGTCCGTTCGGCGCCGATCTGCCGGGCGCCGAGCCGGAAGACCTCCGGGGCCACCCAGGTCGGGGCGTGCACGCCGTTGGTCACGGAGGTGATGGGGACCTCGTCCGGGTCGAAGCCCGGCCACAGCCCGGAGAACATCTGCCGGCTGACCTGTCCGTGCAGAAGGGAGACGCCGTTGGCGCGCTGGGCGAGGCGGAGCCCCATCACCGCCATGTTGAAGACGTTCGGGTCGCCGCCCGGGTAGGTCTCCATGCCGAGCCCCAGGATGCGGCCGACGTCGATGCGCGGGAGTTCGGCGTCGGGGCCGAAGTGGCGGGCGACCAGCTCGCGGTCGAAGCGGTCGATGCCGGCGGGCACGGGTGTGTGGGTGGTGAAGACCGTGCCGGAGCGGACCGCCTCCAGAGCGGCATCGAAGTCCAGCCCCTCACTGCCGAGTTCGGCGATGCGTTCCAGGCCGAGGAAGCCGGCGTGGCCCTCGTTGGTGTGGAAGACCTCGGGCCCGGCGTGGCCGGTGAGCCGGCAGTACGCGCGTACGGCCCGCACACCTCCTATACCTAGCAGCATCTCCTGCAGGAGCCGGTGTTCGCTGCCGCCGCCGTACAGCCGGTCGGTCACGCCGCGTTCGCCGATGTCGTTGTCCTCGACGTCGGAGTCGAGCAGCAGCAGCGGCACCCGGCCCACCTGGGCCTGCCAGATCCTGGCGTGCAGCCGGCGGCCGCCGGGCAGCGCCAGGCCGATCTGGGCGGCCGATCCGTCGGCCTCCTGGAGCGGTACCAGGGGCAGTTCGTGCGGGTCGAGCACCGGGTAGTGCTCCTGCTGCCAGCCGTCGCGGGACAGGGACTGCCGGAAGTAGCCGTGCCGGTAGAGCAGTCCGACGCCGATCAGCGGGACGCCGAGGTCGCTGGCGGACTTCAGATGGTCGCCGGCGAGGATGCCGAGGCCGCCGGAGTACTGCGGCAGCGCGGCCGTGATGCCGAACTCGGGCGAGAAGTAGGCGATGGCGGCCGGCAGCTCGGAGGTCTGCGCCTGGGCCTGGTACCAGCGGTCGCCGCCGACGTAGTCCCGCAGGTCGTCGGCGGCGGCGGTCAGCCGGCGCAGGAAACGCCGGTCATCGGCGAGTTCGGCGAGGCGCCGGGTGGGGACGGAACCGAGGAGGCGCACGGGGTCGCCGCCGGACGAGGCCCAGCGCTCGGGGTCGACCGACTGGAAGAGGTCACGGGTCTCCGCGTGCCAGGACCAGCGCAGATTGCGCGCCAGTTCGCTGAGCGGATGCAGGGCTTGAGGGAGGACGGGTCGGACGGTGAATCTGCGGATGGCCTTCACAGAGGGTTCCACCTTCGCGCCAGGACGTACGGGCCGGGGGGACGCACTCCGCTGTGCGCCGTTCGTCACCCCCGACGGTAGCGGCGCGGGGGCCCGGTAACCACGGGGCGTCCCCCGGTATGCGATTACGGCGCATCCGTACCCCGGCCGCCCCGGCGGCCAGTCCCTTCCCGGGCGTTCAGTCCTGAATTCGCCGCAGACGATCGGCGACACGGCAGCAACCGGCAGCACCCGCGCATGCGCCACCGGACGATATGGCCGATTACCCCCCTCTGCGCGGTCTTGTGGCGCTTCACCCCGCACGAGAGGCTGCCCCGTGGCGTCACCCGGTCCGAGGAGGGGGTTCCCACCCATGCGTCACCCGGCTGAGGCGAGAGCGAGGCGTGTGCGTCACCCGGCCGAGGCGAGAGCGAGACGTGTGCGCCGGGCGGGAGGGCTCACGGCGGTCATGACGGCGGCGGTGCTCGCGGCCGGCATCCTGCCCGCGCGGGCCGCCGCGGAGGGACCCGTCCACGGAGCCGGTGATCCGGGTTCCGTCAACGGCAGTTACATCGTGACCCTCGGCCCGGGAATCCGGGCCCCGTCGGCGGCCGGCAGGGACGTGGTGGCGAGGTACGGGGCGGAAATACGCCACATGTACGGCGCCGCCCTGAACGGATACGCCGTGACGGCCGGGGAGACCCAGGCCAGGCGTCTCGCGGCGGACTCCCGCGTGGCCTCGGTCGTCCAGGACACGAAGGTCACCTACGGCTGGACCACCGACGAACGGACCGGCGACGAACGGCGACGGCCCGGCCCGCCCGCGTGGGGTCTGGACCGTCTCGACCAGCCTGACCTGCCGCTCGACAGGAGCTACGGCGGACCGCGTTCGGCGGGCAGGGGCGTCACCGTGTACGTGATCGACACCGGCGTACGGGTGACACACCGGGACTTCGGGGGCCGGGCGGTCGACGGCTGGGACTTCGTCGACGACGACCGGACCGCGCAGGACGGCAACGGCCACGGCACCCATGTCGCGGGCATCGTCGCCGGCACCGCCCACGGTGTCGCCAAGAAGGCCCGGATCGTCTCCGTACGCGTGCTCGACGACGCGGGCGGCGGGACGACGTCCCAGCTCATCGCGGGTGTCGACTGGGTCACCCGGCACGCGGGGAAGAAGCCGGCCGTGGCCAATATGAGCCTCGACGGCCCCGCCAACGCCCAGCTCGACGCGGCCGTACGCACCTCCATCGCATCGGGGGTCACCTACACCGTCGCGGCGGGCAACGACGGGCTCGCGGCGAGCCGCTCCTCCCCCGCCCGCGTCAAGCAGGCCATCACCGTCGGCGCCACCGACAGGAAGGACGTCCGCGCCGGCTTCTCGAACTGGGGCCCGAGCCTGGACCTGTTCGCCCCGGGCGTGTCCGTCACCTCCGCCTCCCACCGCGATGACACCAGGGCGGCCACCCACTCCGGTACGTCCATGGCCGCCCCGCACGCGGCGGGCGCGGCGGCCCTGTATCTGGCCGACCGCCCGAGGGCGTCACCGGCCGACGTACGCGGGGCCCTGGTTGAACGAGCGGTTTCGGGCAAGGTGAAGGAGAGGAGGGCGGGCTCCCCGAACAGGCTTCTCCAGGTCGGCCGTTCGTAGGAGTCCGTAACACCGGAGGTGAAGGTCTCTTTACCGAGAGCGACTACAGTGACCGGCCTCGCCCCCTTTCGGACGAGGCCGGTCTTGTGTGTAGACATACGCGTGAGTAGTTAACAAAGTGCCGGAATGCCCACCCGCACCGTGTGGGAAGGCTCCACCGGTACGTCCCGCTGGCCCCACCTCCCCACACCCTTATCCGCCCACCCACGTTGACGCGGACAGGAGCGGTCATGCCCGCCACGCACCACTCGTCACCACCCCCGACGACCAGTACCACCAGCGCCACTCCAGAGAGCACCGCCGCACGCCCCGCACGCCCCGCACGCCCGGCGCACACGGACCCGCCCGCGCCGGCGGCGCCACCCCCGGCCCCCGGCACTCCGGGCGCCCCCACCATCGGCCGGATACCGGTCGTGGACGTACGGCCGACCGTCCATCACGGCCGCCGTCCGGCCAAGGCCGTCGTGGGCGAGGCCTTCGAGATCTCGGCCGTCGTCATCCGGGAGGGCCACGACGCGGTCGCCGCCAATGTGGTGCTCAGGGACCCGGACGGCCGCCCGGCCGACTGGGCCCCGATGCGCGAACTGGCCCCCGGCACGGACCGCTGGGGCGCCACCGTCTCCGTGCCGAGCGAGGGCGTCTGGTCCTACGCCGTGGAGGGCTGGGGCGACCCGGTCACCACCTGGCGCCATCACGCGCGCATCAAGATCCCGGCCGGCATCGACACCGAACTCGTCCTGGAGGAGGGCGCGCGTCTCCACGAACGCGCCGCCGACGGCGTCCCCGAGGGCGGGAGCGGACGGGGCGTCCTCCTCGCCACCGTGGACGCGCTGCGGGACACCGCCAGGCCCGTGTCCTCCCGGCTGGCGGCGGCGTTGGCGCCGGAGGTGGACGAGGTCCTGGCCCGCCACCCCCTGCGGGAGCTGGTCACCTCCTCCGAACCGTTGCCCCTGCTGGTGGAGCGCGAACGCGCCCTGTTCGGCTCCTGGTACGAGTTCTTCCCCCGGTCCGAGGGCACCCCCTCCCAGCCCCACGGCACGTTCCGCACGGCCGCCCGCCGCCTGCCGGCCATCGCCGCGATGGGCTTCGACGTCGTCTACCTGCCCCCCATCCACCCCATCGGCACCACCTTCCGCAAGGGCCGCAACAACACCCTCTCCCCCACCCCCGACGACGTCGGCGTCCCCTGGGCCATCGGCTCCCCCGATGGCGGCCACGACAGCATCCACCCCGACCTGGGCACCCTGGAGGACTTCGACCACTTCGTCGCCGAGGCCCGCGCCCTGGGCATGGAGATCGCCCT
>NZ_JBHVDD010000065.1:0-57924 GCF_042802995.1 Streptomyces sp. NPDC057438 | reverse complement strand
CGCAGTACCGGTGGAGCCCAGCAGTTTCTCTCCGCGTTCAGCGGTATCTCGCCCCACTTCCGGCCCCGCCGCCATCTGATGACCGCCCACGAATATCGAGCAGAGATGACCGTCCGCTTCGTGATCTGGAGCCAGATCACTGGTGCTGCCGGCCAGCCCACTCCGGCCTGAACATAGGCCTGGACCGCAAGCCCACCGCGCCCCGACGCACCGTCAGACGCTTACACACCCAACAACGTGACAGCGCCGTTCCTTGTAGAGGTCGGCGTCGTGGGTGACTGGACGGCCGCCCCTGCTGCCTTTGTTCTTCGGGGCGGACGCCCGGCGAGTGACGCCGCCGACGCCGCTGACCTCCGGCGGTCCGGCTCGGGAGCGTCACCAGCTGATGATCACTGCCCCATCGCCGCCCTTGGCGCCCTCGGCCCCCTTCCCGCCTGCGGACCCGTAGCCGCCGTCTAGCCCCTTCCAGTTGTCGTCGCGCACGGCGCTGCCGACGTTGGGGTTCCATTCGCCTCCCCGGCCGCCGTTACCGCCACGCAAGCCGTGGGCTCCCGCGCCGCCGCTGCCGCCGGCACCGTAGGACACGCCGTTCGACACGATTGCCGCGCCGGCCCGACCGGAGGCGCCGCTGCTGCCCCCGCCGCCGCCTGCTCCGGCCCGGCTGACGCCTCCCGCGGAATTGTGCGTGCCGTCGGCCCCCTTCTTGCCGGGCTGGCCGGCCCCTCCGGGCTGCCCGGGCGCACCTGCCACCTTCCTGACGGGCTCTACCCCCCTGCCACAGGCGTCCAGAGCAGGTTCGCCTCCTCCGACGCCGGTCCCCGCCGCGCCGCCGTCCTTGCCACCGGCTCCGCCGGCGCCGGGGCTGCCCCCGCTGATCTTGCCGTTGTAGCCACCCCCACCACCAGCGCCACCGCTGCCGCCCTTCCCTGCCTCGCCACGGATGCCGCCCGGCGCACGCCCGACCGTTTTGAGGTACGTGTTGCCCCCGTTACGCACCTCGACGCCCGAACCCGACGTGCCGCCGCCGACGTGTCCTTCGCCGCCCGCGCCCCCCTTGCCCCCGTCGCTCCCTCCACCAACCGTGGTGTACCCGCCCTGCCCCCAGGACGCCTCCGAACCGCCCTGGCCGCCTGAGCCCCCCGACCCGCCGCTCCCGACGATGATCCGCAGCTTCCAGCCCGGGCTCACAGACAACCTGCACTCGACGAAGGCGCCGCTGCTTCCGCCCGCGCCACCGCCGCCGGCCGCACTGCCGCCACCACCGCCGCCACCACCGCCGGCCGTCCCGACGGCGTTGGAGCCTCCTCCGTTGCCGCCGCCACCGCCACCACCGGCGCCTCCGGCCCCTCCGCCACCGGCACCGCCGCCACCACCACCCCAGGAATACACAGTGATCTGGTGAACGCCCTGGGGGACCACCCAGTCCGATTGGCCCGGCGTCAACCACCGTTTGGTCTGCGCCGCGCTGTGGACATCAGCCGACTGAGCCTGAGCGACCGGGAGGCCGCTCACCACGGCCGTGCTCACCAGGACAGCCGTTCTAAGGATTCTTCTGATCATGGCTGGCACAACGAACCACTGCATCCTGCGTCACTCCCACGGCGGACGGAACTCGCATCCCTGTGAAGGCCGGCCCGAGGGGCGGTCAACCGCTCGGTGGATTGTTCTGCGGCTTCGGGGACGCCGTGCGGCGTGCACGTGGAGACGCACCGCTACGGACGACAAGGCCATGGGCCTGGACGAGAAGACCGTGCAAAATGCCTCGGATGTCGGCGTACAAGTGAACGTGAGACGAGTACGCCGACAGGAGCAGTCACATGATCGTCCGGACAGGTCCTAGTCGTATGGGACGCCGCAGGCCGGCTCGCCTTCGAGCAGCTGCAGAACCGGCTTCAGCGGCGCGGTGCCGGGGCGGCCCGGGCGGCTGACGAGTGGCCGGCCCACTTCGTCGCGTTCGATCTCCTGCGGCTGTCCGGGACGGACACGATCGGATGGCCGTATCGGCGGCGCAGGGCCGCGCTCGAGTCCTTGTTCGCCGCGCGCCAGCTGTCGGCGCCGTGGGTGCTGTGCCCGTCGACCACCGACCCGGACACCGTGCGCGAGTGGCTGACGTGGAAGTCGGTCGGAATGGAGGGCGTGCTCTTCAAGCGGCTGGACAGTGCGTACGAGCCTTCGGTGCGCGGGTGGCGGAAGTACAAGGTGCGCGAGACCACCGAGGCGATCGTTGGCGCGGTCACCGGCTCTCTGGCCGCCCCCAGCAGTCTGCTGCTCGGCAGATACGACAACGACGGCTGCCTTCAGTACACCGGCCGCACCACCACCCTCGCCCAGACAGTGAGCAGCAGGGTCGCCGAGCTGCTCGCCCCAGCTCAGCGCGGTCATCCATGGAGGGGCTGGTCGTTCTCCGCCGGGTGGGGCAGCCGGGGAACGCTGAACGTCACGCTGGTGGAGCCCGAACTGGTGGTGGAAGTCGGCATCGACGTCGCCCGTGATGCCTCCGGCCGGTGGCGCCACCCCGCAGTCCTGCACCGTGCCCGCCCCGATCTCTCCCCCGCCGACGTCCCCCACATGACGTCGCCGCCGCGCTGACGGCAGCCGGGCGCGGCGGCCCGCCGACCAGTGAGCCCGCCCGATCCCCGGCTGCGTCCCGCGCCGCCCAGCCCGCCCTCCCTCAAGATGCGGTGCCTATCCCAGCAGCGAGCCTTGGCGGTGGTTGAAGGCTTCCAGGCTGCCGAGGGTGCCCAGTCGGATCGGTGCAGCAAGCGTGTATGGAGAGCCTCCCGTGGCGGTGCCGTCCGGGGCGGTTTGGAGGCGGCAGTTGAGCAGGTCCGTTATGCGACTGGCTCGTACGTCACGGTCTGCTCCGGGCAACCGGCCGCCACCTCGCGCAGGGCCGCCGCCTCGGCTTCATCGGCCGCAAGACTCCAGCGGAGCTTCGTTGCGACCCACTCGGCGACGTACCGGCAGTGCACGTCGGAGGCAGGCGGCAGCCACTGGGCGGGATCCTGATCAGCCTTGGACCTGTTGGAGCGGGCCGTGACGGCGACCAGGCTGGCGGTGGCACCCTGGTCGTTGGCGTACGCCTCGCGGCGCTGCGCCGTCCACGCGGACGCACCGCTGTCCCAGCTTTCTGCCAGAGGCACCATGTGGTCGATGTCCAGGCCGGAGGCTGACGTCACCCACACCTGGTCGTAGTACGACAACCAACTCCCGCCCATCAAACGGCAGTTGGGTCCGACCGCAGGGGGTTCGGCGGCCTCGGAGATCAGTACTTCGGCGCGGGTGTTGCAGCCGTCGGTGGGGTTGGCGCCGGCGTTCCAGTGGCGGAAGGCGTTGCGGTCGTAGCCGTCCCGGGACTCCGTCCCCATGGGCAGGCTGGCGACGGCTTCGGTCAGGGGAAGCGTCTCTGCCGCGTGGGCGGGCGCTGAGACGGTGAGGGGCAGGACAGTGAGGGAGGCGGCGGTCAGGCCGCGTAGCACAGCTTTGAGCATGTGCTGTTGATAGCGGCCGTGCGACAGGCGCGATCACCTGTTTTCCCAGTGCGCCGCCCGTGTGGGTGCAATGGTCATACCGGACCGAGTGCTCAGCACTCTCCTGCGCGCCTCGCAGGCGGCGCACGCGCACCCCGGGCACAGCCCGGGCCTGATACAGAACTCTGCCGCCTTCTGCACTGCCCGGCCCTTCGACGGAGGTGGCAGTTGGCTGGCGCGTCGCCGCTGACCGGCCTCACGAGGGCGGGTATCGCGTTGGCTCCCTGCACGGCCGGGAGTCTTCAGGCCGGGCGGTGCCGCGCTGCGACCGGGGCGTCTGCTGTCGGCGCGGTAGCCCGTTACTGCGGTTGCTCGACGTGCGACCTCGCAGGCGAGGGCCGCACGTCGGGTCGAGGTGGCAGGAGGGTTATCGGGTTCGGAAGCGGCGGTACAGGTTTCGGGCCACGTACACGCCCGGGCCGCCGAATCCGACGATGTCGACGCGTCCGTCACCGGTGATGTCGGCAAGGAAGCGCCGGTGGCGGTCGACCCGCCAGCCGCCGGCGTCCTCGTTGTATCCGAAGCCGCGGCATACCAGCTGGGCCTGCTTGAACTGTCCGTTGCCGCGGTTGTGCGATACCCAGACTCCGTGGTCGCCGAAGCCGACGATGTCGGGGTTGCCGTCGCCGGTGACGTCGGCGAGGAGGCGAAGGTGCTTCTTGCTGGTCCACCCCTGTGCGTGCCCGAAGTCGTTCAGGACGAGCTGGGACGGTTCGAATGTGCCGTCGCCGCGTCCGCATGCGACGGTGACGCCCTGAGGGCCGAACCCGACGATGTCCAGTGCGCCGCCATCGGTGGTGCTGAGCAGGAACCGGGGGTGCTCCTCGACCGAGTTCCACCCCTGGTCGGTTCCGAAGTCGTCGAGGATGTACAGAGGGTCGGCGAAGGTGCCTTCGTCGTCCTGGAGGGATACCCAGACGCCGTCGTCGTGGCAGCCGACGATGTCGAGCCTGCCGTTACCGGTGGTGTCGGCGAGGAAGCGGGGGTGCTTGTCGGCAAGCCAGCCGCCGGCCTGCTGGCCGTGTCCGAACGCTTTGAGGACCAGCTTGCCGCCCGCGGGCGTGAACGTCCCGGCTTCGTCTTGCGTGGACACCCGGACGCCGTCGGTGGCAAGCACGACGACGTCGGGCTTGCCGTCGCCCGTCGTGTCGACGAGGGTCCACAGGTCCGCGGGGCTCGAGGAGGGCGCTACCTGGTGCAGGACGCGCTCGTCGTCGAACGTGCCGTCGCCTTTGCTGGAGGACGTCACCGCGCCTTTCGCGGGTTTGAGCCCGACGATGTCCGCCTGCCCTGTTCCCTTGGTGTCGGCGAGGAACCGGTCGCCGAGCCCGGCCCACCAGGTTGGTTGCCCGCGGGGAGGGCGGTTGGCTCCGTCGCGCTTCCATCCGCCGGCGTCCTGGTCGCTTCCGAACCCCTTGAGGACCAGCAGCATGTCGCTGAAGGAGGGTGTCGCGTCGGGTGCCGGGCGCAGCGCGGTCGGGCGGGCCAGCCGCCAGGATTGGCGGCCGTTCCAGTGGCTCAGTGACGCCCAGGGCAGCACGGGGTCGCTGATGCGCTCGGGCTCGGCCGGGACGAACCGCCACCGCTGGCTTGCCGCGCTGTCGTCGTAGTCGCGCAGGACGACCCGGGTTTCCTCCTCGTCGGGGTCGGCGAGGTCGAGAACGCCGCTGTTGGTCGCGGCCTCGATGAAGTAGAGGCCCGCTTCGCCGTCAACGGGGACGACATGCCACTGCTGGCCCTTCTTGCCGGCTGCGGCGTCCCACTGACGGACACCTCGGTCCGCGGCGGCGGGGTTGTCGAGCACCTTACCGCCGGCCGCGTTGCGGACCACATATGTCTGGTCCTCCTGTGCGGCCGGCACGGGAGTGAGCTGCCACTGCTCCGGACTGGGGCCGCCCTCGGGGAAGTCACGGACGACAAGCGCCCCGTCCGCACTCGGCGTGGCTTTTGTGCCGAGGGTCCTCCCCGTGGCGGCGTTGACGATCTCCAGTTTCAGTTCTTGCGTGGGCACGGGCATCGTGGTGCCTCTTCCAGACGGGGGCGGGTGTGACGCGGCGGTGGCCGCGGATCACGTGAAGACGTGGTGGTAGGGGACGCTCCACTCGTTGGGCAACCGCGGGTAGAAGGTGTTGATGACCGTGCCGGTGAAGTCCCCGCCCCAGTTGTAGGTCAGGCGCACCTCGCTGTCGGCTGCCACCGCGTGGTCCTTGAATCCGAGGATGGCGTCGGGGTGGGTGATCGGCACGAACGTGATCCCGCCCCACGGCGTCAGCGTCACGACCCACAGCTGGGTGTCCTCGGGCGCGCCGTTCTTCCCGCGCCACAGGTCACCGACCTTGTCGGGGAGGCCCACCTGGACGGTGTCGGCCGTTGCCTCGGGGGCTTTCTGATGGACGGTGATGCGCCGGCGCTGCGGTTTGGGCGCGCCGTCGTCGCCGCGCCCGGCATCGGCCTGGCCGGCGCCGGTAGGCTTGGGTGTCACCTGGCCCGCGGCGCTCTCGATGAAGTACAGCGGCCGCTGTCCGAAGAAGCCGGCGGGGGTGATGTACCACAGGTGGCCCTGCGCTTCCTTGGTGGCCGAGTCGAGCGCGGTGGACAGCTTGACTCCCTTGTCGTGGACGCTGTCCTTCAGCTCGACGGGCCGCAGGAAGCCGCCGTTGAAGGCGTGGACGAGCATGACCGGCCGGTTCTCGACCAGCGCGGCCACGATCGCGTTGTCGTAGCTGTTCACCGCCACCGGGCCGCCGACCACCAGGTTCGACATCACCGTGCGTTCTTGGGTGTACATCGCGGAACCTCACCTGTTCTTGAAGTGGAGAACAATAAGCCAGCCACAGTGCAGCGCTTTGCCGCGCGGCATTAGCGAAGGCTTTAACCGCCATGGATCGAAATAACCTGGCCTTTATGGACGGCCGAATCAAACACCCCCACCGCCACATAAATCACGGCTGCAACAATTACGTGCAAGACCTTTCGAAGCCGCCGATCGAGCGGCCGACAGCGCTTCAACTTACCGTAATTCTCGGCGACTTGGGAATGGTCGGTGAATGCCTTTCACTCGATTGAGCGTGACACATGGAGGCTTCTTCCCAGAAAATGAGGCCGCTGGTAGCTTCGAACTTCGGAAAGCGCGCAGATGCCTGTTCGGTTCCATCGAGCGCGTTTCGGAGAGAATCAGCCGAGGACGGGGAATGCCTTCCACTGCTTACAACCTGGAACGGTTCAAGCGCCATCCGCTGACGAAAAAGAACCTGCGGGAACTCAGCATCTACCTGCCGTCCCTCCTGAACCACCCCAACCTGGTCTACACCGACAACAACGGCGTGCAGCACAAGCCCGTCGGCATCTCCATCAACAAGTCGAGCTCCGGCACTTTCGCCGGCTCCGCGTTCGATCTGGGCTGGATCGCCTACATGAATCTCGGGGAACCGCTGATCGAGGAGCGGGGCGACATCACTCCGCCCCCGCCGGACACGTTCTCCTCACGCGCCTACGTCAACCGCAGCGACACGCACGAAATGACCTTCACCGACTCGATCGAATTCACCGTGTCGAACGGAGTGACCTGGTCGCTCCACGGGGACGCCAAGCTCACCTTCGGCGGCAGCATCGGCGCACAGCTGCAATTGCAGCTGCAGAACCAGCTCAAGATGGACCTCCAGGCCCAGTTCGGGACGCAGCTGCGGAACGACATGGCGAACAAGAACGCCAACACGGTGACCAACAAGAACAGCAAGGACAGCGTCGGGGTCGACAACGCCAACGCCAACGAAACGGCCACGACGAACTCGACGGGCAACTCCGCGTCGAACTCGCTGACGAATTCGGTGGCGTTCACGACGCAGGGCAGCGCCACCGGCAGCGCTTCGCTCAACGCGCAGCTGGCACTGGGCCTCGCGGCCACCGTCGGCGGCTCCCTGACGACGAGCTGGACCTCGAAATCCCAGATCTCCGGCAAGGTCCCGAAGGACTCCCGTGTGGAGACCATCGCCACGCAGCGGCGTGCCCACAGGCATTACGAGTACGAGATCCCGGTGACCTTCGCCGGGTTCCTCGCGGTGAGATACGCCGTGCCGGTTCCGGTCCTTTCTCCCCCGCAGCCCGGGGCCTTCCCCGGCCTCGCCCAGGTAGTCGCCCGGGACATCGCCGACATCAACCTGGCCGGCGGCGGATACCGCATGAAGGGGCGGATGGAGGTCGTCTCCGCCCTGGACGTCCACCACACGATGTTCGAAGCCGAGAGCCTGACCTTCAGCCCACGAGCCCTGTACAAGGGGCCTTGACCGGCCGGCAGCACCGCCACCACGACGACCAGGGGTGATGACCATGGTGTTCGACAACATTTTCGGTTTCGCGCAGAACAGCGCGAAACTCTTCTCAGTGCAGGCCGGCGCAGCCGAGTCGCAGCCGGGTGCGGACGTCGACTTCGAGGACGCCGAGGACGACACATACGACGACAAGAACACGAGCCTGTTCGTCCATTCGATCCACGGGGCATCCTCCCGGGCGAAAGTCGTACAGGAGCAATCGCCCGAAGCACGGGCCGTCCTGGGCTTCCTCGGCTCCTTCATCCAGACCACCCAGGCATCGGCCCGTACGCAGTCCCAGCACGCCCACGCCGACTCGGTCTCCGGCACAGCGTCCGCCGGCATGTCAAAGGCGAGTGAGACGGTGAAGAGGGAAGACGGCCTGCAAAAGAACGAGGACCTCCAGGACAAGCCGGACAAGGAGGCATACGCCAAGGTTCCCAAGGTTCCGGAGGCACCCAAGGCCGCAGAGCCCCCCAAGGCGCCCCAAGCGGCCGCCGAGACTCCGCAGAAGCTGGGGAAGACCGAGACGACCGAGACAACCACCGAGGAACCGTCCGGTTCCCAGTAGCACGCACGTCACGAGGGGGCAGGGGCATGACCGCCCCTGCCCCCTCATGTGTCATACCGGGAGCAGCTGCCACTGACGGTCCCGGGGGGCGCCCGCCGCCTCGTACTGCTTGATCACCGTGCGGGCGTTGGTGTCGACGCCCAGGAGCAGACCGCTGTTGCGGTTCGCGATCTCATACACCCGCGGGGCGCCGTTCACCGAGCCCACCGGGATCAGCCTCCAGTGCTGGTGGTGTGCGTCGCCGCCCTCGTAGGCGCGCTGCGCGACCACCGCCCCGGGCGCCTCCCCCGCCCCGACGACCTCCAGAACCTTGCCGCTGCCTACGTTCTCGATCCTGTAGAGGATGTCGCCGTCGTCCTGGTCGGCCGCGACCAGCCGCCACCGCTGGTGATCCCTGGAGGCGGCGAGCAACTGGTGGATCTCGGCCCCGTCCTTGGTGGACTCACGCACGACCCCCATCCGCAATTTGCTGCGGACGTTGGTCCAGAAGACGACCGTGCCCGAATCGGGCAGCCCGGCCATCCTCGCCGACACGACCCTCCGAACCCGGTGGTTGCCCAGATCGGCGATGTAGAGGGTGTCGACGCAGTCCACAGCGAGCCCGTGCGGGCTGTTCAACTGGGCTGCGGTGGCGGGGCCGCCGTCACCGCCGAAGGTCCCGGCGCCCGTGCCGGCGACCGTGCTGATCTTCCCGTCAGCGGTGATCTTCCGAACCCGGTGGTTGTTGGCGTCGGCGATGTAGACGGTGCCGGTGCTGTCCACCGCCACACCCGCCGGGTATAGCAACTGGGCTGCGGTGGCGAGGCCGCCGTCACCGCCGAAGCTCCCGGCACCCGTACCGGCGACCGTGCTGATCTTCCCATCGGCCGTGATCCTCCGGATCCGGTGGTTGTACTGGTCGGCGATGTAGACGGTGCCGGTGCTGTCCACCGCCACACCCGCCGGGTATTGCAGCTGGGCTGCGGTGGCAGGGCCGCCGTCACCGCCGAAGCTCCCGGCACCCGTACCAGCGACCGTGCTGATCTTCCCGTCAGCGGTGATCTTCCGGACCCGGTGGTTGTGCTGGTCGGCGATGTAGACGGTGCCGGTGCTGTCCACCGCCACACCCAATGGGTGCTTCAGCTGGGCGGCGGTGGCGAGGCCGCCGTCACCGCCGAAGTTCCCGGCGCCCGTGCCGGCGACCGTGCTGATTGGAGGGGCGGAGTTCTCGCCACCTGTGGCTGCCGCGTTAGAAGGGTTCATCGTCATCCCCATTCACCGTTCACCGACCGCCCACCACAGGGCGGTCCAGCTGGATTGCAGAAAGTCACAAGGTCGTCCGGCCGACGAGACCGCTTTCGGGGTGATCCCTGTGGGGCGGTTCATGAGACCTTGCACCGGATCAGCAGTCGCCCCCGCTAACGCCCCGACGTGAAACCGCTCGGCGGCGGCTCGGATCAGACCGGCGGGCTCCGGGAGCCTGGTGGCAGCCACGGCACGCCATCACCGAGCTTGAAGAAAGCGGGCAGCTCCCTTCCGCCCTTCCATGCCGCGATCTCCCCTGCGAGAAGACTCCCTGCAAGAGAGATGCTGGCAGTTCAACAGGTCAGGCAAACAGCGCAAGCATCATCCAAACCGACGACTCAGTCCCAAAGCAGACGTTTGGTGTTGGAGCGGCGCGCTCCCTCCTTGCCTCCAACGCGGTCCGCCGGTCCACCGAATGACCTGAAGGAACTCGCCCACATGGGTTACCCCATCTCGCGCTGCGGTGGAGGGCGCCGCTTAAGCGTGAACGGGGCGTGGCCGAAGTCGAAGCGGGCTCGGGCGCAGCCGCTCGACCTCCTGGTGGCGCAGTGTTTCGACCAGTACTTCGCTGAGCGCTTGGCGAAGTTGGGGTGGAAAGCAGCGACTTCGCGCTCGTGACCAGCCGCTCGGGGCACACGCCGACGGCGGGGAAGGTGTTCCACTTCACTGCGGGCTTACCAAGACGCGGGACAGGCCCGCACATGGCGCGTCGGGCGTTCGGCAGCAACCTCCAGCGCGAAGAGCGCGCCAACCGGGCACGGCCGCGGGCGCGAAGCTGCAACCCAGTGCACTTTGGCGAGCGGTGCCCTCGCCGCCCTGGGGGGCGGTGAGGGGCGCTGTACAGAGGCGCGTTGAGGGGTGCCGTCGGCGCCCGACGGATGCTGACGATCCGTCATGAAGAGGTTGCCGAGCCTACCGCGTGATTACGAAGGATAATTGACCGTATGCATGTGGTGACGGCTCCCGGTTGAAGAGCCGGGGGCGAACGGGAGGGGAAGAACATGACGATTCCTTCGACTCCGGGCATGACCTGGGGCGACGTGGCTTCGCTCGGCGGGCAGCTGACGGGCAATCCGGCGGTGGCGCCCTCGTCGGACGGCCGCCTGGAGGTGTTCATCAGGCACCGCGCCGACAACGCGGCGTCGACCAGCCATCAGCAGACATGGGGCGGCTGGTCCGACTGGGAGAAGCTGGGCAGCGGCACCCTGTCCGGCGATCCCTCCGCCCTGCGGACGGCAGCACGGCGCATCGGGGTGTTCTTCCGCAACGACCAGGGCCACCTCGAGCATCCCTGGCAGACGGTCATCAACGGCACCTACGGCCCGGGGAAGACGCTGGTGACCCATATCGGGGGCGACCCGGTCCCCGGGCTGAACGCCGACGGGCGCCCGGAGGCGTTCTTCCGGGGCACCGACGGCGCCCTGTGGCATGTGTGGGAGACCACCAAGTCCGGCTACGGCGGCTGGACCGACCCGGGCAGCCTGGGCGGCTCCCCTGCCGGAGACCCGGCAGTGGCGACAGACGCCCGCGGCCGCCTTCAGGTGTTCTTCCGCGGCACCGACGGTCATCTGTGGGTCGCCCGCCAGCGGGACGCCAACAGCAGCGGCTGGGACAGCCCCGTGAGCATCGTGCAGAACATCGGCGGCGACCCGGTCGTCGCCTAGAACGCCGACGGGCGCCTGGAAGTGTTCTTCCGCGGCACCGACAACGCCCTGTGGCACCTGCCCCAGACCGACGACTACGACGGGTGGGCCACCCTGACCAGCCTCGGCGGTACCCTCACCGGAAACCCGGCCGCCGCCCAGGCCGCCGACGGCCGGCTCGCCGCCTTCCACTGGGGCGGCGGTCACCTGTGGGCCTGCGAGCAGAACATCATCAACGGCGCCGCCTGGAGCGCCCACGAGCGGATCGCGCAGAACATCGGCGGCGAACCCGTCGTCGAGGCCGACGGCCACGGACGCCTGCACGTGTTCTTCCACGGCTCGGACCACGCGGTCTGGTACATCGCCCAGCGGTTCGGCCAGTCCGCGCCGGGCTATGCGGTGTCCCCCTGACACAGCTTCCCCAAGCCGATGCAGCCCCGGCCCGTCGGCGCGTACCGGCCGCCGGATCTGACGTATGCGATCGAGGTCAGTGACATCGGGTGGGCGGACTGATCAACTCGGCACGTGTGAGGGCACCGAGGAGCTCGGTCAGCGGTGGCGGATTTCCCCGGCCCAGTTCCGGAGCTGGTCTTCGAGGGTGAGGTTGTCGCCGCGGGCCACGGTCTGGAGCAGTTGGGCGCACACGGTCGCTTCGGCGGCGAGGCCTGCCGGGCTGCCGAGCACGGGAAAGGCGTCGCGGACGCGGGCGGAAACGTCCTCCTGGAGCAGCGTGTAGGCGTAGAGCGTGGCGGCGTCGAAGCCCTCCGGAGCTCGCCCCCACCCCTCCCAGTCGAGAATCCTCAGCGGCGCGGTGACGTTGGCCCAGTGCAGGTCGGAGTGGGCGACGGTCCAGCAGGTCACGGCCGGGGCCGGGATGCCCACGAACTCGGGGATCGCCCGGTCCATGTACTGCTGGCGTACGGCGACGCGGTCGGTGTCGACGGCCGCCACCTTCTCCAGCGTCCCGGCGAGTTCCTCCCACCAGGAGTCCGGCAGCTGAAGGTCGCGCTGGAGGACCGGGTCGTCGGACAGGACCGGCTGGTCGACGCGGGCCGACAGCTCCACCCGGTAGGCGGTGGTGTCGTCGACGGCGTCGTGGACAGCCAGGAGGGCGGGCCGGCGCCTGTCGAGGTCCCCGAAGACGTGCTGGGCGTCGAGGGCGCCGTCCCACAGCTTCCCCGACGCCTTGTCCTGCGGGGAGGACACGAGCCGCAGCCACGCCGGTTGCCCGGCGGCGGTGCGGGCCGGGGCTCCCAGGGTGCGCCCGGCCCACCCCCAGAACTCCCCGCCCGGCTCGGTCCGTACGTCCAGGGCCTTGGCGGCGCGGGCGTGACGGGCGCGCATGCGCTGTTCGGTGTCCGGGTCAGGGGGAGGCGAGTACACCAGTGATCTCCCGCAACTTGGCGGCGGTCAGCAGGGGTTGGGCGACGGCGTCGGCCGCCTGACTCCAGTGTGACGCACCGGAGGCGGCCAGAAGGACGTCCGTCACTCCTGGGCATGACGCGACCGCGAGGATGCACGCCTGTGCGGGGGTCAGGTCCGGCCGGATGAGGTCGGCGAGCTCCTGGTCGACCATGCCGGGGAGCTCACCGCCGTGCAGCGGAGCGGAGGCCATAACCCGCAGCCCCGCCCCGGCTGCGGCCGGGAGCGGCCCCCGGCCGTCAAGTGCCTGCGCGATCGGCGTCATCATCACCAGGCTCACCGGCATCTGGACCGCGACCAGGTGGTGCCGGCCGCCCGCGGCTTCGGCGGCCAGGGCGAGCAGCTCCCCCACCGTGAACGCTTCCTCTTCCAGGCCCGCCCACGTGGCGATGCCGTACCCGGCCACGTGCCCGGCTGCCACGGCTTCCTCGAGGACGACGAACGCCTCCCGCATCGCGCGGTGCAGGGCCAGGCGGTCGCCGGGATGGGCGCGCTCCGGGTTGTGCAGCAGGACCAGGTCCAGCCGCTCGCGTCCGAGCTGCTCACGGTTGCGGCCCATCTGCCAGCGCACATAGTCCGGGGTGAGGCTGTGCCCCACCCCGGCCTGGTCCTCGGTGAGGACACCGGCGTTCACGGCATCGGCGCCGGTGGCCGCGGTGAAGTAGCCGGCCTTCGTCGCGATACGCAGGGACGGGTGGGCGGTCAGGGCCGGGGCCAGCAAGTCATGAGCGCGGCCGGTGGCGTAGTTGGGGGCGGTGTCGATCCACTGCGCGCCGGAGGCGGCCGCACGGACGGCCGCCTCCGGGATCGCCCGGCACCAGTAGGTGCCCAGAGCGAGCTCCACTGTCACAGCAGGCTCCCCACCGTCGCGGCCTGCCCGGCAACGGGCTCCTGGACCAGCCCGGCGACGTCCTCCACATCAAGGCCATCTGTTTCCGCGAGCGCGGCCAGGTACACGGTGCGACCGTCGACCAGCGGGCGCAGCACCGCCTCCGCCTCGGGCGCAAACTCGAACGTGCTCCCAGCGGCGGACAGCGCCACCGCATCCTCACCGACCTCCAACACCGCGCGGGCGGTCGTCAGCCTCGCCCGCAGACCAGCGGGAACGGTCGGGTGGTGCCGTAGATCCGCCACCGCTTCGCGTCGTCCAGCTGGACGATGACGGTGTCGTGGTCGTCCCAGTGAACGCCGAACCCCTCGGTGCTGGTCCACGAGGCGTACAGGTTCGCCTGGACGCGGGTGCGGAGGTCGCGCTCGATCGCTTCGCAGAGGCGGGCGATGGGCGGGTGGAGTTCGTCGACGCTGTCCAGGGCGAGAGAGGCGCCCTCCTTCAGGCGGGTGTGCAGTTCGGCCGGGTGGAGGCGGTGCCACACGGTGTGGCGGCGCGTGGCCACCGGCGTGGTGTACCCGCCGACCAGCAGCGTCTCGCCGTCGCGGGACAGCCGCATGCGCGGCGGCTCCAGGCGGTGTGCGGCCAGGATCTGGTTGAGGTCGTCCCAGGTCATGATCCCGGCGACATCGAGGGCGCCGGGTACGTGGCGGTATTCGCGGTGCAGTGCCTGGGCGAGGAAGTCCTCGCCCAGGCACGCCGCGATGGACGTGTGCGTCATCGCGTAGGGCTCCCGGTCCGTCAGTCGTTGCCGTCGCTCTTGCCGGTGCCGCCGCCGTCCGAGGGGATGGCGTTGCGGCCCCGGGCGGCGACGATCGCCCGGCGGGAGCGGACGAGGCCGCCGGTCGACGGCCCGGACGTGGCGGGCGGGGGCGTGGCGGGACTCTGCATGGAATCCTCCTGCGTGGTTGGTAGCCGGGCCGGCCCTGGACAGCCGCGGCCGCGAACACCCCCAGTACAGCCACGGCGGACCCTGGCGATAACCCCGTGACGGGGCCCCCACGGTGGGTATGGTCGTTGGGCTGACGCTTCGTCATTCCACGAGATTTCTGGGGGACTTGTGGACGACTTACCGCCGTCACCCGCCCAAGTGCCGCGCCATCTGCTGGCCGACCCGGTGTTCGTCCGGGCCCTGCGCGAGCGGGACTTCACCACGGTGTTCGCCATGGCCCACGACGTGGGGATCTCCTTCAACCGGATCGCCGAAGCGTGTGCGCTCAAAGCCGAGCGGGTCAGCCAGATCGCCCGGGGCACCACATCTGTCACCGCCCTCACGACTGTCGAGCGAATCGCCGGCGGACTACGCATTCCCGGTGCCCTACTGGGGCTTGCTGCGCAACCCTGGGAATACACCGCCGCCCACAGCACGGAGTCCGACCATGGAGAAGATGCGATGAAGCGCCGCAACCTGCTGCGCGGCGCACTGGCCGCCGGCCTCACCGCTCCGGCCCTCGCCGCACTCACCGCCGCCCGGACCGACGTCGACCAGACCCTCTCCCCCGACGCTCCCCAGGACCTTGCCGACCTGGAAGCCGCTGCCGAGAGCTACGGGTACGGCTACCACGGACAGCAGCCCACCCGCGTGCTCGCCGACCTGGTCACGGACTTCACCACCCTGCGCCCGCTGCTCACCGTCCCGCAGCCCGCCCCCGTACGAGCCAGGCTGTGCCGGACAGCCGGGCAGATGGCCGGGATGACCGCGATCGTCCTGCACGACCTGGGCAGCCGCCGCGAGTCCCGCGCCTGGTTCGGCACCGCCGCCCGGGCCGCCACCGAATCCGGCGACGACCAGCTGCACGCCTGGGTGCTGGCCCGAGAGGCGATGGTCCCGCTCAACTACGGCGCCCCGAAGGCAGCGGCCGACCTCGCCGCCCGGGCCCGGCTTGCCGCCGGCACCCGGCCGACCGCCGCCGCGGTGCTGGCGGCGGCCGTCGCCGCCCGCGCCTACGCCCTCAACCACCAGAGCGAGCAGGCCCGCGCCGCGCTCGCCGCCGCCGACGCCCTCATGGACCGGCTCCCCGAGAGCGAGCGGTCGGACACCTGGCTGACGTACGGCGAGCAGAAGCACCACGTCCACCTCAGCCACGCCTTCACCACCCTCGGGGACACCCGCCGCGCGAACGAGAGCCAACAGCGCGCCCTGGAGCTGTCCGCGCCGACCAGCGCCATGACGCGCACTCTGCTGAACATCGACCGCGCCGCCTGCGCCCATCACGACGGCAACACCGAGCAGGCGTGCAGTCGTACGGTCGCCGCCCTGACCGCACTGCCCGTGGGCTACCGCACCGGCCTGGTCCGCCGCCGTGCCCTGGACCTGTACGAGGCGATCCCCGCCCAGCACCACCGCGAACGCGCCGTACGGGAACTACGCGACGTCGTGGCCGGCTGACAACGACCGCTTCCACAGCGGGCGGGCCCGGCCGGTCCCGCCGCAGTGACAGCATTCACCCTCTCCGGGAGCACTGCCCGCGTCGATGGTGCCGACGGCGTCCCGCAGGAGCCGGGTGAGGCCTGCCACGTGGGGGATGTGCAGCGGCAGTTCCTGCCGCACGCCGATCATGACCTCCAGCGCGACGTCGGGCACGAGCGCGGGCGGCCTGGCGGCGGTAGAGGGCGTCGCCGTCGGGGTTGTCGAGGGAGGCCGTCAGCGTCTGCTCGCCCTCGCGTCCCAGCCGCCGCCACACGGCCGCGTCCGCGCCGTGTTCCTGGAGCTGTTCCAGGGTGGTGACGAGGACGGGAACGGCCTGGCCGTAGTCGAGGGCGGTGAGGCCCCGGTGGTAGGTGTCGTACCGGCGTGGTGCCCAGTAGGGTCGGCCGGCCTGCTCCAGCACGGCGACCGTGTTGGCGACCTTCGTGTCCGTGGTGTCCGCGAACACGAACGCCACCGGCGCCAGGCCCTCCCGGCCGGTCGGCGGGTAGAGGCGGCGCCACAGCCGCTTGTCGTGGTCGATGTGCTCGATCGCGTCCGGCCGGGAGCGGGCCAGGTCCACGGTGTGCTTGTCCGCGTCCGGCGGCAGCAGCCGGCCCCACTGCCAGTACCGGCGCAGCTTGTGCACCAGGTCGTGGGCGTCCTCGCTGCGGCGGTCGATTTCCAGCAGGATGACCGGCACTCCCGAGGCTGGCGCCCGCACCACCAGATCCGCCCGCCGCCGTCTGATGCCCGCCCACGACTACCGAGCCGAGATGACCGTCCGCTTCGCCATCTGGGAGCAGATCACCGGCGTCGGCCAGCTGGCCCACCGCGCCGTGAGCACACAGACCGAACCGGGCTCCACCACGCCACGACGCACCATCAGACAGACAGCCACCCAACAACGTGACAGCGCCCGCCGAGGCGGTCCGCTGTCGCATCGACTTCAAGTACGCCATGGCGATGGCACTGGACGACCCCGGGTTCCACCACAGCGTGCTGGCCGCCTTCCGCGACCGTCTCGCCGAAGGCGACCGCGCTGATCGCCTCCTCGACCTCGTGCTGGCCCGCCTCACGGAGGCCGGACTGGTGCGCGAGCACACCACGCAGCGCACCGACTCCACCCACGTCCTGGCCGCGGTGCGCGACCTGACCCGCCTGGAGCTGGTCACCGAGGCGGTCCGCGCGAGCAGGCTTCACCCTGCTCCGGCACCGCATCCTCCTCGGATAACAGCACGCTCCGTCACCACCGAATGTGAGACAGGGCCGCTCCTGACCCTGCACCGCTCGAAGGCGACCGCAGCCGTGACGTGCGGTCTGTCGTGGGAGGCGTCGTCACCCGGTGTTTACGCGTGACACGGCTGGCAACCCGGGCCTCATGGCCAAGCTGGACCGCAGTGCGCCCGCCTCGTGGCCTCGGTCAGCGAGACGACTCGCCGCGGCAACCCTGGCCCCGCTGTTGCTCACCGGTTGTGTCTTGTACGAGGACGGCGACGACCCGGACGGTGCGGAGACTTCGCCGGGAGTGGTGCGCGAGGTGCCGCTGAGGGTCGTGGAGCAGAACGGCCGGACGTTGGCGTTCGTCCCGGTGAGCATCGAGGGGGAGGGGCCCTTCATGTTCGCTCTGGACACCGGTGCCTCCACCAGCGTCGTCGACGAGGATGTCGCCGACCGGGTGGGCTTGGACCGTACCGGCGAACGCCGCTCGGTCAGCGGAATCCTCGGCACAGGGCAGGTTCCCGTGGCCCAGGTCGACCAGTGGGAAGTCGGAGAAGTTCCCATCGACCCGGGTGAGGTCACGGTCATCGATCTCGGGCCTCCCCGGGGCGGCGGCGGCATTCAGGGGCTACTCGGATCGGACGTGCTCAGCGACTACGGCTCGATCACCGTCGACTACGACGGCGGCATCCTCAAGATCCCCGCCCCATGACGACCGGCCCGCGATACGTCGGCATCGGGGCGAGCCTAGCCCGATACCCGGTCTGCTCCCCCGGCTCACCGCCGACGCGTCGGCGAGGCGTCCCAGCGCGGTTGCGGTGGCCCGGTCCCCGAGAGACCGTGAGTACGGCACCCACGCTCGGTCACCGTCCCGGCAACGCGGCGGAGATCATCGGTCAGGTCCTCGGTGACGGCGGCAAGGAGCACTCGTGGTCGGTCAGGATCGTGGCGGCATTCGCCGTCACGGCTCCGCCTGTCTTGAGGCGCTTCTGGGAGGCGGAGATGGTCGACGTGAGACCCGTCATTGTCGGAGTCGACGACTCTGACGATCAGGACGGCCTCGTGCGATACGCAGCCCATCAAGCCACCCTGCGTGTTGTTCCCCTGCATGTCGCCCACGCCATCCAACTGCCCTGGCCCTTCGGGAACCGGGAAGACAAGGACGCCGAGGCGAGGGCGTCCTCGCGGCGAGGTGCGGCTGTGGTGGACCGGTTCGAGGAAGTGGCCCGGGCCGCCTACCCCCGCCTGACCGTCGCGGGAGAACTTCCCCTCGGCGACCCCGCCGGGACGCTGGTGAGACGTTCGCCGGAGGCGTCCCTCATCGTGCTGGGCCATCGCGGCGCGGGCGGATTTCCGCGTCTGCCGTTGGGTTCGGTGAGCCTTCAAGTGGCCACACACGCCCGGTGCCCGGTGCTGGTGACCCGCCCGGGTGCCCCAGCCGAGCACCGAGGCGGCCCCGTCGTCGTTGGCGCCGACCTCGTGCACCACTCACCGAAGGCGGTGGAGTTCGCCTTCGCCGAGGCTGAGCGCAGGGCAACCTGGCTGCAGGTCGTGCATGCTCTGCACCGGCCTGCGCTGCTGCCGCTCCCGGCCAGCGGCACCACGGGGGAACCCCGTATGCGGGAGACCGAGGACAGCGCCCGACGCCTGCTTGAGGATCGGATCGCCGAGCACCGAGGACAGTATCCGGGCACAGCGGTCGAACTGCGTCTGGACTGGTCGCGCCCGGCGACGTACCTGACGGAGTTGTCCGAGACGGCCGACCTCCTGGTGGTCGGCTCACGCGGCCGGGCGGGCGTGCGCAGGCTTCTCCTTGGAACGGTGAGCGGCGAAGTCCTGCACACGGCCCGCTGCCCCGTCGCAGTCGTCGGTCACTGTGGTGCGCTCCGCCCCTGATGTCCTGATGTGAAGCCCGTCCAGAGACGCGGTCGTTCCGCGGAGCACGGTCCCTGCCGGGAGGCCTCTGCGCCGTCCTGCTGGGCGGCCTACGGCAACGCCGTCGGCGGTATCGCCGCCCAGTCCCTCGCTGTAGTCGTGGCCAGACGCGGTCCATCGCGGAGCGGCAGGGAGAAGCCGTCATCCGCGCCGCATCCGCTCGCTGTCACGGCCAGGGCGATCGCGGCAACGGCCGCCACAATGCGCCGGCTGCGGAACACCAAGCCGTGCCATCGTGTCTCCTCGGGCCAGGCTGCCCGGGCAACCAGGGCGAGGCAGGAGGGTGAGCGAATCCCGCCCGGCTTCGGAGTCGCCTCAGAATCCCGGGCTGGCACAACCCTGGAGCGCGATGTGATGATTCTCCCCTTTTGGGGTAGTCACTCAGGAGAGACGGCCTCGATCTTGGTGTGCTCCAGACCAGACTCGTGGAGTGCACCACGTGCTTCGCATAACCGATTGGACACCTGCCATGACCAATGCGAACCCGGCCGGCACCCCCCGCGGCGGCGCCGACGTTTCCGGACGTGGGACACGGCAGCCTGTCGACCGAGACGAAGTCGGCGCCCTGATGGTCAGGGGCGCCCTATGGGCGTTCAGCGCTACCGGCGGCCTCCCCGGCGAAACCGTAGCGCTGCATAGGCGAGTGCACAGACGAAGACAACCGCGCCGATCGCGAGCAGGTACAGCAATCCTTCGACCACAGCACCGATGAGACCCAAGGCCGCTGCCACGAGAATAAGGAACAGCAACAGAGCCATCTTGATCACCTTCCGCAATACCACCCACGCCAAAGCTGATGAGCCTATGTCACGATTTCCCCCTTGCTTCCGGTTGATGCCCATCCAACGCACTGCCATCCGGGTCGGCGGCACAGCTCTCGGACGTGCGCTGATATAGCGTGCTCGGCCGCGTATGCCGGGAGATGAGGGACGGCGGCCTCATGCGCGGATGGCGTCCCGCCACTTGATGTAATGGATCCAGGCGAGAAGGGGCAGTTATTGCCGATGCTGCTGGGGCACGAGATCGGTGACGTGTGTCAGCTCGCGGCGATACCTGGGCCGACGCCGTCGGGCTCCTGCGTCCTGAGTCACGCCCACGAGCGTCCTGACACATGCCGGGCGCGGCGTGTCAGACCTTGACGCTCGCCGATCGGTAAGTCACGGGATGGCCTTGTAGATTTCCACGTTGATCCCCCACACCACGGCGGGGGGCACGACCCCTGCGCATCACCCCGTAATCGTCGATGGTCGTGCAACTCGTAGAGTGGAGGCGTACGCCAAAGAGCACGGAGTGTGCGCCGCGGGAGTGGCCGCCAAGGTGCCGACGGCGGGGCCTCGACTCACTCGGCGTATGTACCGGAATCTGGCACCTCGACGGTCGCACGAACGATGACGACCGGACACGTGGCGTGCAGCGCACACTGCTGACTCACGGAGCCCAGCAGCGTTCGACGAAACCCGCCCATGCCTCGGCTGCCCACAACGAGGGCCGCGGCGCCCTTCGCCTCACTGAGCAGCACTTCGACGGGATGGCCCTTTACCAGGCGCTTTCGCACCTGGGCAGCGTCGGACTCGCCAAGAACCTGGCGCACCTGGTTGACGAAGCCCCGCTCGGCGATGGTTCTGTCAAAAGTGGGGTCCACAGCGGGCGCAGACCACCCGTACGCCCAGGGCGGCTCCCAGGCAGCAACTGCCACCACATCACCGCCGATCAGTTCGGCATACTGGACAGCCCACCGAAGCGCGGCATGCGAGGAAGGCGAGGCGTCGACGCCCACCACGACGTGCAAGACCGAGTCCCGCTTCTCCATGAGGTTTGTCCCTTCTGCTCTCATGTAAGTTCACACTGCGCGACACGGGGGTTGTCCGCCATACAACCGCCTGCGTTCCGCGTAATTCGGGGGTTCTGGAGTCCCTGCTGGGCTGAAGGTACAGGTCAGTGGGCTGGAGGCTGGTGACGCGGGCAGATTCGCCTAGAGACGCGATTCTGCGGATTCGCCTGCGCTGACCTGGAGTTGTTCCTTAGGGTCTGGAGTCGCGTCTCTATCGAGGCTGCTGGAGCCGGGTGAGGCACTGGCGTCGACGGCGGCGGGTGACCTGGAGTTCGTCTCGTCGGTCCCGTTCGGCGGCACCTATGTCCTCGATCATCTCTGGCGGCGGCTGAGGATCGTCGGGCAGGTCGGGCAGCCCAAACGGGGCCGGCGCCGGGACATGTCGATGACCGAGCGGGTGCTGTTCTCCCTGGTTGTGAACCGGGCCCTGGCTCCGTCGTCCAAGCTGGCCGCCGCGGACTGGGTCACGCACGACGTGTATGTCGAGGGCCTGCCGGCCTGAGCTTCCCCCGAGATGCGGAGTGAGTTGACAGAGGGTCAGATGGCACTCATGAGAGGAACATCGACCATGGCTGCCCCCAGAAAGTACTCGCTGGAGTTGCGCGAGCGTGCGGTGCGGATGTACCGCACCTCCGAGTCGAAGCCGCAGATCAAGAAGCTCGCCGTCGATCTCGGCGTGCATCCGGAGGCCCTGCGCGGCTGGATCCGCCAGGCCGAGGCGGACGCCGGCGAGCGGGATGACCGGCTGAACACCGACGAGCGGGCGGAGCTCGCCGCGCTGCGCAAGGAGAACGGCCAGCTCAAGCGGGCGAACGAGGTGCTGCGGACGGCCTCGGCTTTTTTCGCGGCGCAGCTCGACCCGACCCGGCCCAGGTGACGGCGCTCGTTGACGAGCACCCGCACCTGGCGGTCGAGTGCGTACTCCGGGAACTGTCCATCGCCTCCTCGACGTACTACCGCTGGCGTCGTGCCAAGCGCGAGCCGTGCGAACGCATGCGCCGGGATGCGGATCTCACCGAGCAGATCAAGGAGATCCACGCCGACTCGGGCGGGATCTACGGCTCGCCGCGCGTGCACGCCGTGCTCAAGCGCGAGGGCGTCCATGTGGGCCGCAAGCGGGTCGAGCGCCTGATGCGCGAGGCCGACATCGCGGGCATCAGCCCACGTCGCAAGGGCTTCACGCGCCGGGACTGAGGTTCCCCCGCTGCGCGGGAGTGGCTGACTAGCTGTACTGACCCGTGAGGTTGGGGACGCGGCTGGCGGGTGGTTGCCCTTTCAGCGCGGTGTGTCCGCGGTGGTGATTGTAGGTGTGCAGCCACCAGGGGTGCATTACGGTGGGGCACGAGGGCCTTTCTGGTTGGTGTAGACGTCGCAATCCACACCGAACCCGGAAGGCCCTCACCTGTTCAAGATCCCTCAGCCGAGACCTGGCTCACCCGTCCACAACCTCCCGGGACAGAACAACTAGGACTTGTCCGGACGATCATGTGCGGAGCCAACGGAGCAGTCGGAAATCGCCCGGACAACTCAGGAACCCTTGATTCAGCCTCATCCGATATCGAAGGGCGGCATCTCAGTCAGGCTCACAATGGCTGCCGGCGGGAAGTCCGGCCACGAGTTCGGCGCGTCTTGGTCCAGATTGCGCAGGTGCTTGTCGATGAATTGCTGAGCATTGCGCAAGACCCTGACCGTGGTGGCGGCATCGATGGCACCGTCCTGGAGCCCGTCAGCGAGCTCGTCAAGGTCCAGCACTTCATAGCGCCGACTGGCCGGGGGGACGATGATGTCCAGGTAGAGGTCATGGACCACAGCCGCTTCGGGCCCACTTCCTCCAGTTCGACCAGATCGATGTACCAACCGCCTTCGAGCGCGTCGACGAAGGTGACTGGCCTGGTGATCTGTATCCCTTCGTCGGCGATTACGAAGCAGCGATCGGTCGTGGGTCGGCCGGGAACCTGCCACGGGGGAAGGATCTCCATGTCGTAGGCCACGATGTTGTCACGGGTTCGCACACCGGAACACCATTGCCCAGTGCGGTGGTGAACACGCACATCTTCCAGGATCATGAATCGCAGTATGACTGCGTCGGGCGGCAGCAAGCCCCAGTCGCTGCTTCTGCTGGTCCTATCCGGTCGATCATGTCCGTAGCCAGATGACGAGTGCTGCGACGGTCGCGGTGCCGAGGAAGACGTAGCCGCGCTTGTCATAGCGAGTGGGCTACCGCGCGGTGCTGCTTCAAGCGGTTGATCGCCCGTTCAACGGTGTTGCGCTTCTTGTACCGCTCTTCGTCGAAGCCGGGTGGCCGTCCACCACGTGAGCCTTTGCGCAGGCGGGCGGCCTGGCTGTCAGTCTTCTCCGGGATGGTGTGCCGGATGCCGCGTCGTCGCAGATACCGGCGGCAAGGCCCGTTGCTGTACGCCTAATAGGCGTTGAGAGCTGGGAGTTGGATCAGCTCTAGGCAGGGGTCGAGCGAGACGTCTTGCTGTATGCCGCGCTTTGAGTGCTTCGACAAGAGCGACGCTGGCGCGACCCCTGCCGCTTGGGACTCGACCGCCGTAGCGTGCCGTGACTCGAGCCGTTTGCAGGGCCACCTCTTGATCAGCCGGAGTCGTGGAGCTCTTCACGAGAGCGAGGCCCCTGAGAACAGCTGGGACCACGGACGGCTGATGGGGTGGTGCGCCGGCGAGCGCTTCTATTAGGTCGCCGAGTGGTCCTGCCGCGGCTCGACGCCGGCGGACAGCGACGTGTCGAAAAGAGGCGTGCATGCAGGTGACCTGCGGAATCGACTGGGCCGAAGACACCTCCAGCGCCACCCCCACCAGGCGGGCGAGGAAGCTCTGCCACGCGGTTTCGCCCTGGTGTTCTGACGCTTCGGCCCCCTTTGACGCGGGAGCCAGCGGCGGATCGGCGCGGGCACCGGCCGCATGCTGATGAGCGCACACGATGGTGGAGTCGACCGCGATGTCCCAGTCGATCTCCCGGCCGCGTCGGTGGCGGCCTGAACCTGCTGGAGCAGGCGCTCCCACGTCCCGTCGGCCGACCACAGCCGGTGGCGTTCGCAGACCGTCTTCCACGGCCCGAACGTTCGGGCAGGTCGCGCCACTGAACACCGGTCCGCACCCGGTGCAGAATCCCGTCGATCACCTGCCGGTGATTCCGCCACCGGCCACAACGGCCGTGCTGACTGGCAGGAATGGCCGCAACCGTTCCCACTCGGCGTCTGTCAGATCTCCCCGCCCCATGTACACATCAACTACCGCGGCGCGGAGTAGTCACGTGATCATCCGGGCAAATCCTAGCAGGCCAGGGCGGGTTGACGTGGTTTCAGGTTCACTGGTTCGGCCGCTGCCTGGTCGGCGTAGTGCTTCTCCTCGAACTCGATGGGCTGAGGTAGCCGAGCCGCTTCTGGATGCGGCGGGGGTCATAGAAGCCGTCGATGTACTCGAAGAGCGCGAGACTCGCCTCGGCCCTGGTCGCGAAGACGCGGCCGCGGATGCACTCGGCCTTGATCAGCATCCACAGGTTCTCCGCCAGGGGTGCAAGGCGTGACCGCTTCCCGGATGGGCTGCGCGGCGGGCCGTCTTCTCGAACGCGACTGAAGTGCCTTCAGTCGGAGGTGAACGACGCAGCTCCGGTCGGGCGATTACGGCACACCTAGTGAAGGCCATTCTCCGAGGGGTGCGGAGACCGCCGGCGGAGCCAGCCCATGTGGCTGCGACGGCTCCTGCTTACCGTTGGGTGACGAAAAAGTCACGGCGAGTAGCAGCCCGAGGATGGCCACGGCGACGAGTACCACCGCGATCACTGCTGTCCATGAACGCCCGTCGCCGTCGCCTCTGGGTCGATCGGCAGCGTCCTCCTCGACGGCCTGGTCCATAGCCCGACTGTCGGCGGGATCCATGCACCGCTCGCGGGCTTGTGCCGTGACCCGTTCGTCGGCCAGGTCGGTGAACTGGCTGTTTATGGCGCTCATGCGTCGTGCTAGCTCGGGATCTTCACGCGCGAGACTCCGTTCGATCCGGGCGAACGCGTGCTTTTCGTTCATCGCGAAGCTCATATCGGCGACCTCGGTGTTCAGTGCGTGGAGCCATAGGCCCATCTGCCCACCTCATGGGGCGTGATCATGGTGATTTCGTGGGGGCGGCGGGGGTCTGGTCGGACGGCGGGCGAAGCATGTCGACGAGGCGAAGCACCTCCATGGGGAGCGGGAAGATGAGTGTGGAGTTCCGTTCCTCGGAGATCTCGGCCATCGTGGACAGGATCCGCAGATGCATGGCTGCCGGGTGTCCCTCAAGGCGGTCGGCGGCGTCGGCCAGGGTTTCGGCGGCCTCGTATTCGCCCTTGGCGTGGATGACCTTGGCTCGCCGGTCGCGTTCGGCCTCGGCCTGGCTGGCCATGGCACGGCGCATAGGCTGGGGCAGTTCGACGTCCTTGACCTCGACGAGGGTGACCTTGACCCCCCAGGGGTTGGTGACGCGGTCGATGATCTGCTGGAGCCGCTGGTTGATCTCGTCCCGGTTGATCAGAAGTTCGTCGAGGTCGACCTGGCCGAGAATGCTGCGTAGCGTGGTCTGGGCGATCTGCGAGGTTCCCTTGATGTGGTCCTCGATGGCGACTACCGAGCGGTTGGGGTCGACGACGTTGAAATAGGTGACGGCGTTGACCCGTACGGTGACGTTGTCCTTGGTGATGACGTCCTGGGGCGGGATGTCCATGGTGACCGTCCGCAGGGAGACACGCACCATGCGGTCGACGAAGGGAATGATCACGAAGAGGCCGGGCCCCTTCGCTCCGATGATGCGGCCGAGGCGGAAGATCACTCCGCGTTCGTACTCGGGAACGATCTTGACGGCCATGAGCACGAGCAGCAGCGCGACGCCCGCCGCGACGATGATGCCGGTCAGCGCATCGTTCATGTTTCCTCCTCCGTGGGACCCCGGTCCTCGCCGGGGTGGGGTGCGTCTTCGACGATGAGATCGAGTCCCTCGCGGGCCACCACGCGCACGCGCCTCCCTTCAACCACTGGGGCATCGCGTCCGCGTACCGTCCACCACACTCCATCGAGCCGCACCTGACCGGCACCGCCCTCGATGCGCGTGACCACTGCCTCGCGCCCCACCAGTTCGTCCTCGTCGCCCAGCGTGGGAGCGCGGCGTGCCCGCCAGGCGAGGTGGCCCGCGATGAGGACGCCGCCTCCGACGACCAGTGAGATGGGCCACAGGACGGCCGGATCGACGCGGAGTTCCCCACGGAACAGCAGGATCCCGGCCATCACCAACGATGCGGTTCCCCCTGCGGCGAACACGCCGACTCCCGGCGTGAGAACTTCACCGGCGAACAGTCCGGCGGCCAGCAGGAGCAGCAGCAGCCCGCCGACGTTGAACGGCAGCACGCTCAACGCCACGAAGCCGAGGACCAGCAGGATGCCGCCGACGACGCCGGCGAAGCCGACTCCGGGAGCGGCCAGCTCGTAGAGCACGGCCAGGGTTCCGATCGACAGGAACAGGAACGCCAGCTCCGGGCTCGCCAGCCACTGCCGCAGGTCGCCGAAGAATCCTAGGTCGTGCTGGACGACCCGGGCGTTCGCGGTGTGCAGCTCCACTTCGCGGGTGGCGTCGTGCGGTCCCACGACGACCGTGCGCCCGTCGAGATCGTCGAGCAGGGCATCCGTGGAGGGCGTCACAAGGTCGACGACGTTGTCCCGCAAAGCCTGCTGGTCGGCGATCGATGTTCCGTCACGTACCATGCTCTCAGCGAACTGGGTGTTCCGGTCGCGGCGCTCCGCGATCGACACGGCGAAAGCGGCCGAGTCGTTGACGACCTTGTCGCTCGCCTCCTCGCCCTCCCCGGTCACCGGTGTTCCCGCGCCTATATGTGTGCCAGGTGCCATCGCGGCGATGTGCGCGGACATCGTGATGTAGACCCCGGCCGACGCCGCCCCCGCGCCCGAAGGTGTCACATAAACGACGACCGGCACACTTGAGGACAGGAAGTCCTGAACGATCTCCCTGGTGGACACTAACAGCCCGCCCGGAGTGTCGATCTCCACCACGTACGCGGCGTAGCCGTCCCGTTCCGCGGTGCGCAGCCCCTCCTCCAAGTGGTCCGCGATGACGGGCGTGATCGTGCCGTCCACCTGCGTCACCAGCACGCGTGAGTCTTGCGCCGCGCCGGCGGCAGGAAGCCCGAGCAGGCACGCCAGGGACACCAGGAGCGCCCGGGCGAAGATCCCGGCCATCGTCCGAGGTCTGCAGTCAGCCACCGCGTCTACTCCCTCCCGACGACCGCTTAACGGAACACAATCTTCCGGTTCCTCGCCGTACCCGAGTACCCCTCTATGGCGAGCGAGGCCTACGGAATGCCGGAAATGCGCATCGCGGGCATGGCTTCCCTGCCGAGTCCCCGCAACGAGAGGGACGCAGCAGCCGCGCGGGAGTGTGTCGGCTCGCCTGCTCCGGTTTGGGCTGTGTCCCGTTCCACGGCCATGGGTGTGCCTGAGGTTCCCCCCGAGATGCGGGGAAAGGTGACAGGAGAGGAGCCAGACGATGCCTGCCCCGAGGAAGTACCCCAAGACCACGGGGTTAAGGGCGATCCGGCGTTGTCAAGGGTGGGTTGACGGGTCTTGGAGGTCGGGTGTGAGCCACTCGGGTTCGAGGATGTAGATGCCTGGCCCGGTGCGGCGAAGGATGCCCTCGCAAACCCAGCGCCCCAGTTCCGCACGTAGTCCTTGGGCGTCGTCCAGTCCGATGCCGCGAGCGATTTCACATGCGCGCCAGGTGCGGAGAGGGGCGGTGCGCAAAAGTTGCAGCGTGCGGTCGCGACGCCCGTCGGGGCCGGGGTCGGCGGACGAGTGCACGGTGACTTTGATGCTGGTGATCCTGGAGGCACCCAGGACTTGTGCCTGGTCAGGTGGTGCGGCATAGCGGGAGATCGGGCACTTGACGCGCCGCGGGTTGACGCGCGGGCCCGGCGGGGCGGAAGCAGATTGTGCAGCAGGGCCGATGCGATTTGCCCCGGGCCGGCATCGGGCAGCACATCGGCGGCGGCGATGAGCTGATCCTTGGCGGTCTCCAGGGCTATGGTGAAAGACGCGCGGTCTGGATCCGTGCCGGGGAGCGCCTCGACGGCCTCAACCATCGCCCGGCGCAGCGCCTGGTAGACGGTCAAGTGAGCCCAAAGCTCCTGCTGGATCCCGGTCGCGTCCTGAGAGCGCAGTACCATACCGCGTTGCAGGGTGTGCCGGAGCGAGTAGAACGCCGACTCGATCTCCCATCGTTCGTGGTAGAGCTCCACCAGTTCGGCGGCGGGGTGGCGTCGCTGATCGGTCAACGTGGTGGCCAGCCGGTAGTGACCTTCCAGCCGCAGCCCTTGGCGTCGGTCCGAAGACTGCGCCGAGCAACGCGCGGGTCCCGGTCTCGCACAGCATCATGATCTTCAGCATCGGATATCCGTCGGTGCCGTAGCGGTGTTTGTGCTTGCCCAGCCAGGCACAAACTCGCGGCCGGTCAGGGGCCTTGGTAGAGCTGCACCCGTCGAAGGCGACCGTGCGCCAGCACCGGTATCGCACCCCGGGTGTGATCGGCTGTGCCGCGGGACCGGCCAGTATCTCGAACAGTGACCGAAGCGGCGCGACGACCAGCCGCCGGCGAATCTCCCGCAGCGCCTTCTCCGAAGGACGCCAGTGAAGAAGCCCGTGCAGCCCGGCGGTGAGCTTGTCCCACACGCGCACGTACCCCAGTTGCGGGAAGAGTGCCAGCGCCAGCACGAAGTACACGCCCACCCTCGATGGCAGCAGCCGCACCCTGCGCTGGCCGCCGCCAACGCGTTCCAGCACGTCATCGACGAGTTCGAAGGGTAACTGCCGGGTCAGCTCGCCGAGATGTCCCGGAGCGAAGAGGCCGTCGGCGACGGTGATGGACGACGTGAGCGTGGCGGAGGAACACTGAGCGGGCAACGGGGCTCCTTCGAGCGGGAAGACCTTGGACGGCTTCTTCGCTCTACCAGGAGCCCCGTTGCCATGACCTGGGCTTCCCCGAAAACCCTCGATCCCGTTGACAACCGCGGATCCGCTCTAACTCCGTGGCCTTAGAGGGTGTTTACATAGTTCTGTTACGAAAAACGGCTTTCGCTGCTGCCCCGGTTCATGCTGGTTGCAGCCGTATGCGCAGTTCGTCTTCCACCTCTTCCGCCTGCACACCGCGACCGAGGCGCCGGTGATGCCGCAGGAAGAAGAGGTCGGCGGCATCGAGTGGCGGCCCGTGGACAGGGTGACCTCCCCCTCCCGGGCGCGAGAAGCTGCTCAAGCTCACGCCGGAGACCGAACCGGATACGGCCAACGCCTCCGCCCTGATCTACAACGACCGCGACAGGGAAGTTCTCACCCTGGATCATTCAGGGCGGACAACTACATCTGATCCATCAAACTCTCCGGAGCTTCCGCTATGCCAAGCCGCATCGGCGGCATCGCCCACTGCTGGATATCTTCGCGGTGCTGGCAAATCGCCTCGCCAATGCAGTTGATGCGGACAAGTTCAAAACCAGCAGCCTGAACATCCAGGGCCTCCTGTCGTAGAAGCTGATGAATCCACGTGCAACTCGCCGCCAGGGACGGAGCAGGAATGGGCTTCACCAGCGGGACACACGTGGGCGTCCACCGGCCACGAGGACCGGTACAGCGTTCTGACGGACCAGTTCTTGGGCGACGTTGCCAAGCAGCCGACGAGACAGCCCCCGTCCGTGCGCGCCGACGACGATGAGATCGATGTCCTGCTCCTTCGCGTGGCTCACCAACGCCTGAGCCGGCGGCCCGGACAAGACGTCGCATTCCGTCACCCGGCCCCCGCTGCCCTCGGCGGCGGTTCCCAAGCGGCTCTTCGCCGCAGTGACGCTCGGATCCCAGTCGTCCTCGGCCGCGTCGTATCCCACTACCTCGGCGGCTACGAGCGATTCCACGTACGGCCCCAGAAGCTCGACGGCGAGTTCCAGCGCAGCCTGCGACTCCTTGGAGCCGTCCACGCCCACCAGTACCCGCAGGGCGCCGGGACCGCGCGCACCGGCTTCTACCCGGGAGAGCCGCTCGGGGTGCTGCTGGACACGCTCCCCCGCGACGACGGCCAGGACCGGTCCGAATATGGCGCCCATGACCAGCCACCACCAGTGGCGGTGGCCCCGGCGTGCCATCCACCAAGCGGTGAGGAGCCCGATGGCGATCCAGACCCCCACGCCGATAAGAATGAGCGCCAAATCAGTCATATTATGACAGTTTATGCAATTCGATGTTCTATGCATCTCGTGGAGTAGCACTCCGGGCGGGTGTCACGTGTGGTGGTCGAGCAGATCGTCGTGATGGGTCGACGGAGCTCTCGGGGCCCCGGAGCGGTGTGCCGCCCGGCCTAGGGCGTAGGCGGCGAACGGGGTCGTCAACAGTTGCATGATGGCCCCGCCGACGAGCATGACGCCATTGAAAGGGGTGGGGCTGAGGGCGAGGACGCCGAGCAGAATGCCTACGACGCCGAGCGCTGCCGCTTTGGCCACGGCGTTGGCTCGGTTGTAGGCGTCGGGGAGGCGGATGAGCCCAACGGCCGCGATGCCGATCAAGGCCGTTCCGATTCCTGTCAGTGTGTACCCGATCAGGGAAAGTACGGTCATGGCCGCTTCCTGCGTTCCAGGAGGTGAGCCAGCGCGACGGTGGCGAGGAAACCCTCGAGGGTCGCGACGAGTACCAGGATGAGCACGGCGGAGGTCCGCAGCCAGATGGCGAGGAGCGCCACCGCCGCCACGAACACCACGAACGCGAGGTCCACTGCCACGACACGGTCGGCGTCGCCGGGGCCGATAGCCAGGCGCCAGATCACCACGCTCATCGCGGCGGCGAGGACGCCCAGCATGACGTCGACGGCCGTCATGCCGCGCTCCTCTCTCGCGGTCGCAGCACGCCCAGCAGCCGATCCTCCAGGTCACGGAGCGTGGTGAGGAAGCGCTGGGGGTCGGCCGCGTGCATGCCGTGGACGTACAGAGTGGGCGGGTCCTGCTGGACTTCCAGGACGAGCGTCCCGGGGGTCAGGGTGATCAGGTGGGCCAAGGCGACGATCTCCAGGGTGGACGTGCTGCGGAGGGGCATTTTGACGATGGCGGGCGCGATCCCGCTGCCGGGGGTGGCGATCTCCCAGGCCACGACGGCGTTGGCGTGCAGGAAGCGGCGGCTGTAGTAGAAGAGGAAGGACAGGACTCGGCCGCAACGGACGACTGCTTCCGAGAGCGGGCTGGGGACGAGCGGCGTCATGGGGTCACCGCCTGTACGTAGGTGGAGGGGTCGAGCAGGCCGCCCGCCGCTGTGGACGCTGCGGTGAGCAGCGGCTGGGCGAGTACACCCAGGACGAGCGAGGGCGCGGCCAGCGCCATCGCCGGCGCCGTCAGGGCCGGTCGGACCGTCCCCGTCGCCCTGGGCCGGAGGGCCTTGCGCGAAGGCCAAGAGGAGACGGGGTCGCTCCAGAAGGCGGCATTCCAGATCTTGATCATGGATGTCAGGGTGAGCAGGCTCACGACAGTCGCCACACCCAAAGCCAGATACTCCTCCTGGGCGGCTGCGGCCCTGATCAAGGCCAGTTTCGCGGTGAACCCGGACATGGGAGGCATCCCCGCCAGAGAGAACGCGGAGACCAGGAAGGACGCCGCCAGCAGGGGGGCCGTACGGGCCAGGTCGTCGAGTCGGTCCAGACGATCGGTGCCGTGCGTGTTCTCCACCGCGCCGGCGCAGGCCAGGAGGGCTGCCTTGACCAGGACGTACTGGACCAGGAAGAAGACTCCTGCGGTGAGGGCGGCCGAGGTGAACAGCGCCACTGCCAAGAGCAGATAGCCGATCTGGCTGACCATGTGAAAGGACAGGATGCTCCGCATGTCGCCCTGTCCGACGGCTCCCAGCACGCCGACCGTCATCGTCAGGAGGGCAACCGGCATGATGACGGACGAGAGCCCGGTGCCGTCGAAGACGACCGCGTAGATCCTGATGATTCCGTAGACGCCTACCTTGGTGAGCAGGCCGGAGAAGAGGACGGTCACTGCCGATGGTGCCGCCGGATAGCAGCGGGGCAGCCATCCGTGCAGGGGAACCACAGCCGCTTTGGCCGCCAGGGCGAGCAGCACCACACCGCCGGCCAGGGCGGCGCCCGTGTCGCGGCTCGCGGCCCCCGCCAGTTCGCCCAGGTTCACGGTGCCGGTGACGCCGTAGAGCAAGCCGACTCCGGCGAGCAGGATCGTCGAGGCCAGCAGACTGACGGTGACGTACACCCGGCCCGCGGCGCCTCTCTCCCGTCGACCGGCCATGGTGAGCAGGGCATAGGAGGGGACGAGCATAACTTCGACGCACACGAAGAGGTTGAACAGGTCGGCCGTGAGGAACGCACCGTACACGCCGGCCGAGAGGATCAGCGCGAGCGGGACGAACCGGCGGTCCTGGTCGTCGCGGACCGCGGCGGCGAAAGCGAGAGAAATGAGAACGAGACCCGCGCTGACACTCAGCATCAGTGCGCTGAGCATGTCGGCTGCGAACATGATCGAGATACCGGGAGGCCATCCGCCGACGGCCTGGCGGACGATCGAACCGTCCGAGGTGGCGGCCACGAGGGCCGCGCCGAGAGCGAGCACCGCCGCGGATACGGCAGCGGCGGTCCACCGGCGCAGTCGAGGCCCGCAGGGGACGAGCACGAGAAGCCCGCTCGCCAGTAGCGGAAGGGCCACGGGGAGGGCGAGGACCGTGCTGGTCACGAGGAGCCTTCCTGACGGCCGCCGGGCTGTGTGTGCCCGTGCGCGGTTCCGTCGGCCTCGGAGAGCACCAGGCCGAGGAGGTACACGGTGATACCGAAGGTGATGACGATGGCGGTCAGGACGAATGCCTGTGGCAGCGGGTCGGCCATCCGCGCGGGGTCACCGTGGCCGATCAGGGGTGGCTCCCTACGAGCCGGTCCGCCTGCCGTCAGGAGCAGCAGGTTCACGGCGTGCCCCAGGAGGATGAAGCCGAACGTGATCCGGAGCAGGCCGGGCCGTAGCAGCAGGAAGACACCCCCGGCTGTCAGGACGCCGACGGCGAGCGCGGCGGTCAGCATGCCTCGCTCCGGGGACTTGTGAGCCGGTCAACGAAGCCGGCCATCAGCCCCAGGACCACGACGTACACGCCGGCATCGAACAACAGAGCTGTACCGGGGCCGTCGCCCAGCGGTTTCAGGGGTGTCAGGAACGGACGGCCGGTCAGGGTGGCGGCCAGCCCGGCGGTCAGGGCCAGCAGGAGCCCGACCGCGACGAGTGGCCCGCTTCGCACCCACCGGGGAAGGGCGACACCCGAGAGCTGGGCGAGGGCCACGGCGATTCCCGCGGTGAGGGCGGCGATGAAACCGCCTCCCGGCTCGTTGTGACCGCGCAGGAACAGGTAGGCGGACAGGAGGGCCATGGCCGGCGCGAGCACACGGTACGCCGGGCCCAGAACGGTGGCGTACGCCGCCGGCGAGAGGTCCCGGGCGCCGGTGGAACCGGGTGCCCTGGGCAGGAGGAGCACCAGGCCGAGGGCCACCGCCGCCAGCACCACGGACTCGCCGAGGGTGTCCAGTCCACGGAAGTCCACCAGAATCGTGTTGACCACGTTGCTTCCCCCGGTCTGCGGTTTGGCGTTGTTGAGGAAGTAGTCGCCCGCCGGGGAGAGTTCCCGGTGCCCGATGAGGGCGAGGGTGCCTCCGGTTGCGGCACACCCCGCCAGCACCGCCGCGCACCAGGCGGCCGGTGTACCCCTGCGGCGGTCCGGCCGACGGGCGTACGGGCGGAGGTCGCGCAGGACGAAGGCGGCCGCCACTGCGGTCAGGACCTCCACCAGAAGCAGGGTGAGGGCGACGTCCGGCGCCCCGGCCAGCAGGAACCACACGGTCACGATCAGACCCGTTGCACCGAGAAACGCGACGGTCGCCACGGATGAGTCGGCCGTGATCAGTCCTGCCACCACCGCCGCGAGCAGTAGCAGCACTCCCCATTCCAGCGGGCCGTCGGCGGCACGGTCGGTGGGAGCGGCGGCGGGAACACCGAGGAGCACGGCTCCCGCAACCCCCAGCGCGATGACGGCCAGCACTGGACGGACAAGGAACGGCCCGGGCGTCGCCTGCAGATCGGGACGCCCCACCAGTTTCCCCAGACGCAGAACTCCGCTGTACGTGCGGTCGAAGGAGGCGGTGCCACCCAGGTGGGGCAGCCGCCCCAGCAGGACCTCGGTTCTGGCCCGAAGAACGAACAGCGCCAGACCTAACACCATGGTGACGGCGGACATCCCCAGTTCCAGGCTCATCCCGTGCCAGAACGAGAAATAGGGAGGAACACCCCAGGGCTCGGCCTCCAGGACGGCCCGGCTCATCAGCGGGTTCAGCACGGTCACGGCCGGTCCGAGGATCAGCCCGGCGGCAGCCGCGACCGCGGCGGGCGCGAGAAAGGACCAGGCCGGCTCGTACAGGCGGCGCTGCGTGGTCGGCCCGGCGAACGCGTCGTAGAAGATGCGCGTGGCGTAGGCGAAGGTCAGGGCGGAGGCGGTGACCGCCAGGGTGCCTGCGACGAGGCTGGCGCCTGGGAACATGTCGGCGCCGGCGAAGCCCTGGAACAGCGACTCCTTGCTGACGAAGCCGATCAGCGGAGCCACACCCGCCAGGGAGAGACTGGCAAGTCCGGTCAGCGTCGCCGTCACCGGCATGACACGCCGCAGGCCGGACAATTTACGGATGTCCCGGCTTCCCGCTTGCTTGTCGATGATGCCCACCAGCATGAAGAGCGTGGCCTTGAACAGCGCGTGCGCGAAGGTGTGCAGCACGGCTGCGGCCAGGGCCACCGTCGTGCCGACACCGATCGCCGCGGTGAGCAGACCGAGCTGGCTGACCGTGGAGTAGGCGAGCAGGGCCTTGAGATCGTGCTCACGCAGTGCCTGGACCGCGCCCAGCACGGCCGTGACGAGCCCCACCATGGTGAGAGTGAGGGACCACCCCGGCTGTCCGGCGTACAGGGCGGAGAAGCGGAGAAGCAGGTAGATACCGGCTTTGACCATGGTGGCGGCGTGGAGATAGGCACTGACCGGTGTGATGGCGACCATGGCACCCGGCAACCAGAAGTGGAACGGGAACTGGGCGGACTTCGTGGCGGCCGCGAGGATCAGCAGTGCCCCCACGGCCGGCGCGACCGGGGACTCCAGGATCTCCTCGCGGGCCGCGAGGACCGTTGCGAGGTCGGTGGTTCCCACCGTGACCGCCAGCAGGACGACGGCGACGAGTAGGGCCAGCCCGCCGAGCGCCGTGACCAGCAGGGCGCGTAGCGCGGGGCGGGCGGCATGCGGTCCGGTCGTCCCGATCAGCAGGAACGACAGGATCGTGGTGAGTTCCCAGAACACGAAGAGCAGGACGAGGTCGCCGGCAAGGACCAGGCCGAGCATGGCGGTTCCGAAGGCGGTGAGGAGGGTGTAGAGCCGCCCGTGCCGCCCCTCCTCGGGCAGATACCGTGCGCTGTAGGCGAGGATGAGCGCACCGACGGCGAGGACGAGGATGCAGAAGAGCCAGGACAGGCCGTCCAGGCGCAGAGTGAAAACCACTTGGAGTGAAGGCATCCACTGCCAGGACACCGTGACCGGATCCCCTGCCAGCGGAGCCCGGGCCGCCAGTCCCAGCAGCACGGCCAACGCGACGAACCCCGCCGCGAGCACATACCCCGCATCCCGCCCCAGCCGTCGTTCGAGTACGGGGGCCGCGGCGGCCAGCGCCCCCATGGAGGCCAGAGTGGCGGTGAGCGCCGCCGCGTGGATCGTCACCGCGCGGTGACCGCGTCGGTCTCACCGGTCATGAGCACGGAGATCTTCCCCTGCCGAAGCGGCCACCACGGCGCCCTGACCGTCAGCGTCTCGGGCAGATCCTGTCCGTGGCGCCCGAGGACGTCTCCGTCGGTCTCCCTCATGTGCCGCCCGAGAGCCTCGGCCGATGCACCCGCGAGCACAGCATGTTCGGTGATGTACGGGCGGCCGTCGCGGTCCGAAGCAGGGCAGGTGAGTACGGGTTCGAGCCCCGCGCTCCCAAACGGCTGGCCAGGGCTGCGATGCCCGCGCCGGGCCGTCAACAGCGCCGTGACCAGGGCGAGAGCACCCCAGGCTGAGGCTGAGAACACGATGAGAACGAGAGCAGAATTATTCACATTCACCCCCTATGGTGGGGTTCGATGCTAAGGCAGACGACCGTCTTTATCGGGGACTTAACGCCACGGCGTCCGGAGCAGGGGCGCGGGCGTGGTGCCAGGTCGGCGGACTGCTCACATCAGCCCCGTGCCAGCGGAGACCGGTCCAGGAGCACGATGCCTGCCACGGCTGTGGCCGCGCCCAGCGCTTGCACGGCGGCTCCCCCAGTGGACGAGGCGAGTTGCTCGCCGAAGACAGCGACGCCGATCGCCACTGCACCGATCGGCTCCACGGTGTCGATGATCGGCAGGCTGACGGCCAGAGGGCCGACCTGGTAAGCACTTTGCGACAGGGTCAGGCCCATCACACCGGCGACGATCAGCGCATACAGCTCCCAGTGCCAGAACACACTGAAGCCGTCGGTCCGGAGCCGGCCGGCCACGCTCTTGGTCAGGCTGTCGAGAAGTGCGAACAACACTGCCGCACAGGTGGCGTACATGGCGGCCGATGTCCGCCCCTGGCGCCTCGCCCCGATCGGTACCAGCAGTGCCACCACGCCACCGATGGCCACCAGCACCGGCACCCAGTCAACGAGCGCCGGAACCGCCGTCCCCTCGGGGACCGGCGGCAGCACCGTCAGAAACATGGACACGCCCCCCGCCGTGCACGCGATCCCGGTCGCCTCGAGACGAGTCAGGGGCATCTTGCGACGCCAGGCCAGCAGCGGCAGGGCGAAGACGAGATCGGTGGCCGCCAACGGCAGGACCAGGATCAGCGGGCCGAAGGCCAGTGCGATGCCCAGCAGCGCAAATGAGGAGAGGACCAGGCCCATCCCTGTCAGCCACATCGGCCGACGGGCCAAATCCAGCAGGAGCCGGAGCTGCAACGACTTCTGCTGCGATGCCTGGCGCGCCGCCTGTTGCTGAAGCACTGACCCGACCCCGAAGCAGATGGCGGACAGCAGGGCGGTCGGCACCGCGACGGCGGTGTTCATGGGGCAAGGATCCTCGCACGGGTGTCAGAAGCCGCGTCCGACACGCGGGGACCGGGCGGCCTGAGCGCAGCCCGGCGCTTTCGGGAGCACGCCGACGCTCAGTCAGGTGTGCGCTACGGCGAGGGCTACGGCCGTTGCACCGTCTGGTCACTGCCGACGCCGTGCCGGCCACAGCACACCTGCTGTCGGACGGTCAGCGATAGGCGACGACGACGACGGGCGCGGCGCAGTGGTGTATCACGGCCTGGGCGACGGACCCGATGCGCGTACCGAGGATCGCCTTGCGGACGCATCGGCCGACTACCACGAGATCCGCATCGGCCGCCGCGTCGACCAGCAGTTGAGAGGGCGAGCCAACAGGTGATCGCTCGACGACCTGGACCGAGGGGAACTTGCGCCGCCAAGGCGCCAGGATCTCGGTGAGGCGCCGGGCGACGTCCTCGCTCACCTCCCGCTGGGCCGCCAGGAGTGCAGCGGAGTCGCGGACCACCGGTGGAATCGACCATCCGTACAGCGCCAGCAAGCGGTCGCGATGCCGTGCGGACTCTTCGAAGCCGAAGGCGAGAAGCGGGTCGCCGAGCTGGTTGATATCCACGCCGACGACCACGTCGCGAGCGGGCCGGGGTGGGGCCGTCACCTGCGGCGCGGCCGCCTGTCCCGGCATCCGTACGAGTACGACAGGCTGCTCCGTCATGCTGATCGTCTGCCTGCCGACGGATCCGAGGAGGAAGCCCATCACGCCGCTCAGCCCCCGCGAGCCGAGCACCAGCAGGTCGGCCTCGTCCGCCTCGGCGGCCAGGGCGGCGGCGGGCTGCCCGGACAGCAGCCGGGTGCTGATCTCCAGGGAGGGGTGGCCGCGCTGGAGCTCCTCCGCAACCTCGGCCAGGAGCTCGTCTGCCCAGCGGCGCGGCTCATCAGGACCGGCCAGATTGGTCCCCGCGCCCGACCACTCGTACGCGTGCACGATGCGCAGCGGCACCTTGCGTACCAGTGCCTCCCGCGCCGCCCAATCGGCAGCGGCGCCGCTCTCGGGCGCCCCGTCCACGCCGACGGTCACATGGCGTGACACAGAGACCACCTCCCTCAGCCGGACGACGTGCCGGCCCTGGAAGTTCCTGCCGTGTGCTGAGCACCAGGATGTGCCACGTTCAGGCTGTCACGGGCCGACTTGCCCGACCACTCAGGCACAAGCACGTCTCGCTCACCTGTGCAGGTGCCGCATCACGATTCGGGCGCAGGCGGTCACCGGTACGGCGACCAACATGCCGATCACTCCGGCATAGGCCGCTCCGATGAGCACGACCACCACCACGACGACCGGAGGCAGCCGCACCACCCGGCCCAGGACCAGCGGCGAGACGACGTGACTCTCCACCTGCTGCACCACCAGGATGACCGCAGCGGCACCCACGGCCTGCAGGAGGCTGCCCGTCAGCAGGGCGATGGCGACCGCGAGTACGCCTCCCACGAGAGGCCCGACGAAGGGGACCAGGTTGGTTACCCCGGCGACGACACCCACGAATAGCCAGTAGCGCAGCCCGATAGCCCACAACGCCAGTGCGGAAGCAGTGCCCACGAACAGCGAGACCAGAAGCTGTCCGCGCAGATAGGCACCGGCAGCAGCCAGGCACTGACGTGCCACGTCGCCCACCTCGGCGCGCCGGCGTTCCGGCAGCAGGGCGGCCGTACAGCGCGCGACGCGGGGCAGGTCGGCCAGCAGATAGAACCCGATCACTAGGCCCGCGAGGGTCAAGAGCAGGCCGAGGGCGACGATTCGTGTGATGGTACCGAGGCCGGACAGGACCCTGGCCAGGGCGTCTCGGCTCTCTTCCTGTTCCAGCCAGCTCGCGATGGCCGCGCCGTCGAGACGGGCCCTCACGTCCAGCCCGAGCCGACGGGCCAGGACGTTGAGCTGCCGTTCGGCATCTTCCGCGGAGGCGGGCAGGCCGGCGGTGGCCTCGGAGATCTGGTCGATGAGCGGGGGTACGAGCAGAAAGCCGAGACCGAAGACGGCCGCCGCGAGCCCGGCCGTCACCAGGACTGCGGCCAGTCCTCGGCGGATCCGCCTGCGTTCCAGCGAGGCGACCAGCGGAGCGAGAAAGTATGAGATCACTCCGGCCACCGCCAGTGGCCACAGCAGCGGGGCCAGTGGCCGCAGGACGCGCAGCAGCAGCCAGGCCAGGGCGAACGCACCGATCGCCGTCCAGACGCGCAGCGCGGTGCGGCCCCAGGGGGGTGCGGAGCGCTCGGCCGAGGGCCGTCGGGCCGACGGGGGACGGTGCGGCCGGGCGGGGCGAGGTCGCGGCGCCATGGCTCAGCGCTCGCTGCGGCGCTGCTCGCCGTGGTGGGACGTGGCACCGGTCTGATGGTCGGCGCGACCCGCCGCCTCGGCTCCGAGCTGAAAATCCGTAACTGTCACAGCTTGTCGCCTTCGGTCGGCCGCATCACCGTGAGCAGCGGGTTCTCCGCGTCGCTGGGATGGATGCGGAGGTCGTCCTGAGAGGGCAGCGAGCGTTCCGTGGACGAACAGCGTAGGCGGGCCGACTCGCTGCCTTCGGTGCGCGTGTCCCCGGCAGACGGGTGATGTTGTGCGACGGGTGACGACATCTCTCAGGCGACCGCCTCGTCAGTCACCGCTCACCTGCACCCGGCCGTTCGGGTTCTGGCCGGCCGCCCTCGCGTCGACTGCTGCCGAGGCTGAGTTCATGGGTAGCCAACAGGGTGAGCCACAGCGCGGTGAGGGGAACGACGAACCACAGCATCGCCGCGCTGTACGGCTGGAGCGCGTCGTGCCCCGTGGCTTCGAGGGCCAGGTAGCCGATATAGGCGCCGTAGTAGCCGACGAACAGCGCGCCTTCCCAGCGGGCTACGGTCAGCCCGGTGAAGGCGACCGGCAGCAGTGCCAGCGACACGGCGAGCATGATGGGCAGATCGAAGCGGATGACCGCCGGTGCCACGTCGATCCCCTGGGGCGCGACGATGGAGGTCGCCCCGAGGACGAACCCGATGTTGAACATGTTGCTGCCGACGATGTTGCCCACGGCGAGGTCACGCTCGCCTCTGATCACCGCCACGACGCTGGTCGCCAGCTCGGGAAGAGAGGTCCCTACGGCCACCACGGTCAGCCCGATGACCAGATCGCTCACGCCCAGCGCCGCCGCGATCTCGCCAGCGGCGTCGACCAGCAACCGCGCGCCCACCACCAGCAGGGCCACGCCGAGGGCCACGAGGACGAGGGCGATGACAAGCCGCCCCGGCCGCGCCCCAGCACCGTGGACCGGCTCCGTCTTGGCCCCCACCGGACTGTCGGCAGTTGCAGGCGCGGGAACGGAGACTCCCGGATCACGCCGGGTGACGATCACTGTGACGGTGACGTAGGCCAGCAGAGCCATGAGCAGCAAAGCGCCGTCGAACCGGCTGAGGGTGCCGTCGAGTACGACGAGGAGCAGTCCTGTCGACAGTGCCACCATCACCGGGATGTCGGTGCGGACGATGCGAGACCGCACGATCAGCGGCGTGAACAGCGCCGACAACCCAAGGACGAGTAGGACGTTGGCGATGTTGCTGCCCAGGACGTTCCCCACGGCAAGACTGGGATGGCCGCTGAACACCGCGCCGGCACTGACTGCCAGCTCCGGTGCCGACGTGGCGAAAGACACCACGGTCAGACCCACCATCAACGAGGACATCCCGATGGTTCGGGCCAGCGAGCTGGCTCCCCGGACGAGCGACTCCCCTCCGGCTGCCAGAAGTACAAGGCCCACCACCAGGATGAGGACCGCCATCGCGTTCACTCTCGCCCACGTGATCCTTCAGGCCCTGCACACCGACGACGCGGGCCACGCCAGGCGTCAAGGGATGACAGGGAAGGGTGCAACAGAGCAGGGGCTGACGGTGAGGGCATGGCTGCGAGTCCCATTGGCCGGGGGATCTGGGCATCTAGCCGGATCTTATGTCGCTTATGTCAGCAAACGGGGAGATTGCTTCGGAAGGGCGCCAGGCAGGAGGAGACCGAGGTGGGCCGTGCGGTCGCCGGTACCGGTCCGGCTACGAGCACCCGCCCGACCACCGCGAGCTGTCCGCTCGGCGTGGGGCATCGCCCAGACAAGCCCGAAGGGGGTCACGGGATGCGAGCATGCTCCCCGCCCTTTGCTCCCACGATCGCGGCAGGTCCCTCTCTCGCCGCCAGGCCAAAGTCGGCCTGGATGGGGCCCATCCCTCGGCTGGCGAGGCGCACCGGCCTGCGGAATGTTGGTGTTCGAGTAGGGCGCGACGGGTCCGTGGGTTCGGTGAGCCGGTCAGGCGCAAGTGCCCGGGTGTGCGACCTGGACGTGGCAATGGCGGCGTATGGCGGTTGGAGGGCGATGCCCTATGGGCGTGTCGTGGCTCCGTCAGGTGGTGGCGGCTACTGACCTGTCCCTTTACGGGAGCCGCGCCGTGGGCCGGGCGGTACGGCTCGGTCGGCTGCACGGGGCGCGAGTCACGTCTGTGTGCGTTGTGTCGCCTCGCCTCGACACCGATCTCGTGGAGGACGTTCGGACCCGGCTGGCGGGGCATGCGCGTCAGTACGCGGGTGCGGAGCGCGTGGAGGTGGTAGTGCGTTCCGGGAGGGTGAGCCCCACGCTCGTGCTGGAGGTGGAGCGCCGGGGTGCTGATCTTCTGGTCGTGGGTGCGCATGGCGTGGACCGGCTGGCCGACGCGCTGCTCGGCACCACGCCGGAGAACCTGGTCCGCGCGAGCAGGGCCCCGGTGCTCGTGGTCAGAGGGTCGCCTGATGAGGATTACCGCAGGGTTCTGCTCGCGGTGGACACGCACGAGTTCTCTCTTGCGGCGGCGCGATGCGGGATCGCGCTAAGCCCCGGTGCGGAGCACTGGGCAGTGCATACCTGTGTCGCACCGGGCGAGCACATGCTGCGGATGAACGGGGTGAGCGAACAGGAGCTGACGCGCTTGCGTCAGGAGTGTCTGGATGAGGTCCGGCCGCGTATCGAGCGCATGGTGAGGGCTCTGCCGCTTCCGGCAGGAGTGCGTCCGCTGGTCACCTCGGGGGATCCCGCACGCACCATCCCAGACCTCGCCGGCCTCCACGAGGCCGACCTGGTCGTGGTCGGGACGGGGGCACGCTCGAAGCTGGAGCACGCCCTCCTCGGCAGTGTCGCGCAGCATGTGATGCGGCGGGTGCTGTGCGATGTTCTGGTCGTTCGAGGGCCAGGAGGGTGACTGAGCTGTCAGGAGCCCTCGTGCTTCGCTGGAACCGGCCGCGCCCGCGTCTCGCCGTGAACGGACGGGAGCCATGGAGCTGAACGGGTTCGCTCTGATCGCCGTCGTCCTGGCGGTCTCCGCGATGGTCGGGCTGCTGGCCGTCCGGCTGCGTCAGCCGCTGATTGTCGGGTTCATCGCCGTGGGCATCCTGGTCGGCCCGACCGGCTTCGGTTGGGTGGGGGCGGACGGCACGATCGAGTTGCTGGCGCGTATGGGGATCGCGATCCTGCTGTTCCTGGTCGGACTCCGGCTCGACCTGCACCTGATCCGTACTACCGGGCCGATCGCCCTGGCGACCGGTCTCGGCCAGGTCCTGTTCACCTCGGTCGTCGGCTATCTGATCGCCATCGGGCTCAGCATGGACATGGTGACGGCCCTGTACGTGGCGGTGGCGCTGACCTTCTCGTCCACGATCATCATCGTGAAGCTGCTGTCGGACAAACGGGAGCTGGAGCAGCTTCACGGGCGCATCGCGGTCGGCTTCCTCATCGTCCAGGACATCGTCGTGGTCCTGGTGATGATCGCCCTGACTGCGTTCGGCCGCCGGGCCGGCGCCAACCTGGCCATGGACATGGCCCTGGTCTTCGCCAAGGGTCTGGGACTTATGGCTGGCGTGGCCCTGCTCACGCGCTATGTGCTGCCGAAGGTGCTGCACCAGGTGGCCCGCTCCCAGGAACTGCTCGTCCTGTTCGGCGTGGCCTACGCGGTGTCGGTGGCCACGCTGAGCGACTGGCTGGAGTTCAGCACGGAGGTCGGGGCGTTCCTCGCGGGGGTCTCGCTCGCCACCACGCCGTACCGGGACGCCCTGGGCGCACGGCTGGTCAGTCTGCGTGACTTCCTGCTGCTGTTCTTTTTCCTCGAACTGGGCGCCCGGCTGGAGTTCACCGACGCCACTCGGCAGCTCGCCGTCGCGGCCGTGTTCTCCGTTTTCGTCCTCGTCGGCAACCCTCTGATCGTCCTGCTGATCATGTCAGCCATGCGCTACCCGGTGCGTGTGGGCTTCCTGGCCGGGCTCACGGTGGCCCAGATCTCCGAGTTCTCCCTCATCCTCACCGCCCTGGGCCTCAGCCTCGGTCACATCACCGGGGCCACGCTCAGCCTCATCACCGTGGTCGGTCTGATCACCATCGGCGGATCCACCTATCTGATCCTCTACAGCCAGCAGATCTACGCTCGACTCGAACGGTGGCTGACCGTGCTGGAACGGACTGGGGCCCGGAAGAGGGACCTCGAACGGCACGAGAGGGAGATCGACGTCATCCTCTACGGTCTGGGCCGCTTCGGCGGGGCCATCGCCGACCGGCTCGGCCGGGCCGGCCACCGTGTTCTGGCCGTGGACTACGACCCCCACCGTGTCGCCAGCAGTGCCCGGGAAGGTGTCACCGCTGTGTTCGGCAGCGCGGAGGACATGCACTTCCTCGAATCTCTGCCCCTCTCCCAGGCGCGCTGCGTCATCAGTACCATGCCTCTGCCGGAGACCGGCAAGGCTCTCGTCCACGGTCTGCGGCACCACGGCTACCGGGGGAAAGTGGTGCTCACCGCCCGCTCCCCGCGCGACGCCGAGCAGCTCGAGCGCGCAGGTGCTGACGTCGTCCTGGAGCCGTATCCTTTGGCAGCCAGGGCAACCGCCGAGGTCCTCGACCAGCTCCTGCGGCCAAGCGACGACGGAGATACCGACGCGCAGGCGTGAACGGGACCCTTGCTGCTTGCCGCGTCAGGGATCTTCCCAGTATCGCCGCCTGCACGAGCGCGGCATCGTCCCGACGATAGCCCGGCGCAGTCAGCCGCGCGGCATCGGGACTGGGCAAGGTCGGGTGGGCCGCTGAGTCCGCCATCGCCTGGCCGCACGGTCCTCGCTGGCTGGGAGACTCGGTGCTGACATGCCCGCCGCCTTCCTCCGGCCCGCCCACTGCATGACCTCCACCCGCAAGAACTCAGCAGTGGGCACATGAGCCGATACGAGCGTCAGGAGTCGCTCTCCGTTCCCGATTCCGCGTCGAAGGTGGCGGAGCGGACGATGACAACCGGGCAGGCGGCGTGCATGGCGCACTGCTGACTGACGGAGCCCAGCAGGAGGCTCGCGAACCCTCCCCTGCCCCTGCTGCCCACGACCAGCAAGTCCGCGCCCTCCGATGCCTCGGTCAGTACCCTGGCCGGGTTTCCTGGGGACACGTGTTCTTCCAGAGGCACATCATCCGCCCGGGCGAGTACGGCGCGAATCTCGTCGGACAGCGCCTGTCTGGCCTGCACCGCGTCATAAGTGGCATCCACGACGTGCCCGGACCAGCCCGCTGCTCCGGGCACGTCGTAGACGCCCCAGGCTTCCAGCCTCGCGCCGGTCAGTTGTGCCTGCTGCACCGCCCACCGCAGGGCCTCGTATGAGGCTGGGGAGCCATCCACTCCGACGACGATGCGGCGGGGTGGCCGCGGTCTCTTCATGCCTGGGCTCTTCGCGAGAGTCAGCCTTTCCAGGCTAGAAAGCAATCATCTGCCATCCCGGTCGGCGTCGCTCACGTCGCCTGCTGCCGCTTCACATCGATGACACGTGCCCTCCGTCCGGCAGCACATGGGCGAACCGGCGGCAAGAAGGCGTCCAGATGAACACGGCGGCGGTCGGACCTGGTGCGGCGCAGCGCCGGTGGCGGCCTCACCGGCCCGCTGGGGTGGTGTGTATGGGATCTCTGGCGAGACCTCGAGCCAGTTCGGCGACCAGCACACCCCCGTGCACGCTCACCGGTCGGATGCGTTCTGGTGTCCACCCGTGGATCAGATCCATAAACTGGCCGCTGACGGCGCATGGTGTGAACCGACTGACCGGCACTCTGCTCAACACGACGCCCGAGAGTCTGGTCCGGTCGAGCCGGCCATCGGCCTCGACCGCGCCGACGGCAACTGCACCCTCGTCCCAGCCGACCACATCTAGCTAGAACTTAGGTGTGCTGTCGGACGGCTTCCCTTCCTCGGGTGGCGCGCAGGACCCGTGTCGACTGGGTGAGGAGGAGGGGGAGGGTGGCGAGTGCGATGGCTGTGGTCCAGGAAGCGGCGCCGAGTGTGGTGAGACCGAGGAGGTCGCGGAGTCCGGGGACGGTGAGGGCGAGGGCTTCCAGGGCGGTGGTGAGGGCGAGTGCCGCCCACAGGTAGGGGTTGGCGGTGGCGCCGCGGAAGCCGGAGCCGGTGTCGGTGCGGGCGTTGAAGACGGCGAGAAGCTGTGCGGTGGTGAGGGTCACGAAGGTCATGGTTCTCGCGGTGTCGAGGTCGAGGTTCATGGTGGTGGTGGCCAGGAGGTAGCTGGTCAGGCCGACGCTCCCGACGAGGGCGCCCTGCGTGAGGATCCGTCGCAGAGTGGCGGCGCCGAGGACGGGTTCGTTCTTCGGGCGGGGCGGGTGGCGCATGGCGTCGTCGTTGCTGGGTTCGAGCGCGAGGGCGAAGGACGGGATGACATCGATGATGATGTTGTTCCACAGGATCATGAGGCCGGCCAGGGGCGCGGGCCAGCCGAGCGCGATGGCGGCGGTCACGACGAGGACGACGGAGAGGTGCCAGGAGAACAGGTACTGCCCGAAGCGGCGGATGTTGTCGAAGACCCGGCGGCCTTCCACGACGGCGTGTTCGATGGTGCCGAAGTCGTCGGTGGTGAGCACGATGTCGGCGGCTTCACGGGCGGCATCGGTGCCGGTGCGGCCCATGGCGATGCCGACGTCGGCCTGACGCAGGGCAGGGGTGTCGTTCACGCCGTCGCCGGTGACGGCGACGGTGTGGCCGGCTGCCTGGAGAGCCTGGACGAGGCGGAGCTTGTGCTCGGGTGCGACCCGGGCGTACACGTCGGTCTGGTCGATGACGCGGGCCAGTGCGGTGTCGTCGAGGCGGTCGAGTTCGGCACCGGTGACGGCCGGCTGGGCGCGGAGTCCGAGCTGGTCGGCGACGGCCGCAGCGGTTCGGGGCTGGTCACCGGTGATCATGATGACCCGGATGCCCGCCCGGTGACAGACGGCGACGGCCTCGATGGCGGCCGGGCGGGGCGGGTCGGCGAGACCCACGATCCCGAGCACGTCGGCGGCGGCGGCGAACAGCTCATTGTCGTCGGCGGGGGCGGCGGGGGCGGGACCGGTGGCGATGGCGAGGGTGCGCAGGGCCCGGCCGCCCATGTCGTCGGCGGCGGCGAGGAGTTCGCCACGGCGGTGCGGGTCGAGGAGGACTTCGGGGGCGCCCTTGGTGTGTACCTGGGAGTCGGTGACCACCGCCATGCGTTTGGTCGCGGGATCGAAGGGGACCTCGTCGCGGCGCGGGTGCCGCTCCCTCAGGTGCCGCCAGTCGGTGCCCGCATCCTGGGCAGCACGGAGCAGGGCGACCTCGGTGGGGTCGCCCACCGGTTCGCCGTCGGGGGCGATGTCAGCGTCGTTGCACAGGGCTGCGCTCTCCCACAGCCGCCGCTCGTCGGCGCCCTCGGCCACGGTGACATCGACGACTTCCATGCGGTTGGCGGTGAGCGTGCCGGTCTTGTCGGAAGCGATCACGGTGGTGCTGCCGAGGGTCTCCACGGTGGGCAGCCGGCGCACCAGGGCTCGATGACGGGCCATGCGCCGCATGCCGACCGTGAGGGTGAGGGTGGCGACGGCGGGCAGGCCCTCGGGGACGATGGCGACGGCCAGCGCGATCGACACCTCGATGATCTCGTGGACATCGAGGCCGCGCAGCAGGGCGAGTCCGGCCAGTGCGCCGGCCACGCCGACGACGACCAGGGACAGCGTGCGGCCCAGCCGCTCCAGCCCTGCCTGCAGCGGTGCCTGCATCGTCTCGGTCGAGGCGGCCAGCTCGGCGATGCGGCCGACTTCGGTTGCGGTGCCGGTGGCCACCACGACCGCCCGGCCGCGGCCGGTGCGCACGATGGTACCGAGGTAGAGCATGCCTGCGCGCTCGGCCAGCGGGGCGTCGGCGGCCACGGCGTCCACCGTCTTGGCAACAGGCTCGCTTTCCCCGGTCAGCGCCGCTTCGTCGACGGTGAGGTCGCTGGCCTCGATTAGACGCGCGTCCGCGGGAACGCGATCACCGCCCTCGACCGAGATGATGTCGCCCGGCACGAGCTCGACCGCGTCGAGCTCGTCACGGCGGTCATCACGCTCGACATCGGCGACGGTGGCGGCGAGCCGGCGCAGTGCCTCCATGGAACGCACCGCGCGCAGCTCGGTGGCGAACCCGACGATGGTGTTGATGACGAGCACCACGGCGACCGCCGCAGCCTCCACCACTTCACCGATCACCAGCGCGGCCACCGCCGCCACGGCCAGCAGCACCACGACGGCGCTGCGGACCTGGTCGACAAGGATGGCCCAAGCCGACACTTTCCTGCGCCCCGCGAGCGCGTTTCGGCCCACGAGCGAGCGGCGCCGCGTGACCTCCACGGTGTCCAGCCCCAGCTCAGCGTCGACGTCCAGTTGCCTGAGCACTTCCGCTGCCGTAAGCGTGTAGGGATCATCGACCTGCCACCGGGTGCCCCGCACCCGACGGTGCCCGGGCGGGGAACCAGGCCGATGCGGTGACTCCTTCACCACGCCCACTCCCCGTCGTCCGCGTCTCGCTCGCCGCGCGGGCGAGTGGCCTCACCGGTGCGCATCGGAGCCCCGGACTACCGCGACGGGGCAGTGCGCGTGTTGCAGGAGGGCCTGGCTGACCGAGCCCAGCAGCAAGCCGGCGAATCCGCCCCGGCCACGGGCACCAACGACGAGCAGTCCGGCATCCCTGCTCGCCTCAATGAGCGCCTCACGAGCACCGCCCCGCACCACTGTGTGCTCGACCGCAACGCCCGGATACTTCTCGCTGCGGCCGGCAAGCGCCTCTGCCATCAGACGCTCCTCGGCATCCTCCAGCTCGCCCGCTGGGTTCGTGTACGGCATCGAATCGTCCTGCAATGCGGGCATGGATGCACTCCACATGGTCCAGGCGTGGAGCGCCCTCAACGGCGATCCCCGCAGCGCGGCTTCCGCGAACGCGAACTCGACCGCAGCATCGCCGACGGGCGAGCCGTCGACACCCAGCAGGATTTGACGCGCGGTGCGCGGCTGTTCCCGCACCACGAGGACCGGGCAGTGGCTGTGCGCTGCCAGATGCACCGCGGTCGACCCCAAAAGCAGCCCCGCGAAACCTCCCAGCCCCCGGCTGCCGACCACGACCAGTGCGGCCTTACTTGACTGGCCCTGCAGCACCGTCAGCGGCTCACCTGTGACCACAGCATTGGTGACCTGCACCTCTGGTTCTGCGGAACGCGCACGCTCCACCGCCTCGGCCACCATCCGGCCGATCATGTCGCGCAACCCGCCCTCGGGCTGGCCCAGCGGCGATGTGCCGGGCGGCGCATGTTTCTTCGGCCAGCTGAGTGCGTGCACCACTGTCAACCCGCACCCGCGCACCTTCGCCTCACGTGCCGCAAGATCGACCGCGTCCAGACTCGACGACGAACCGTCCACACCCACCACGACCGGCGCGTTCACCCCAGTCCCCCGATCCCCGGGGCGCATCCGACACGCCACGCATGGGCATGGCCGACTGGCCTGCGGCCCTCACTCGTGCCGGGCCACCGCACGAAGCTGTGGAACTGCACCGTCATCATCCACCCGGCCTCCTACTACCACGGTTGCTCCACTTTCCCCGTGACGCCAATGGGCCGCGCGGCCGTCGTCGGTGGTCCTCCTGGCCGGAGCCCTGCTCAACTGCCCGGGCTCTGCTCATGTGCAGCAGGCAAACGATCAATGGCTCGCTGAACCTGCTGCCAGCACTGAGTGACTCGCTCTCAGACGGCTCCGCAAGAGATGCCGTTGTGGTGCGCCGATGCGGTCTCCCCTGCACCTCGCCGACGGTCTCGCATGTTCGACGGAGCGTGATCACGCGTGGCAGGGGCGAGGTGTACGCACTTGTGGGCGGCAGAGTCGGAGGGGGCGGATCGAACGGGCGGCCGTGCCGGAGAACCGGGCGCGTGCGGGTAGCCTGTCCAGGTCATGCCGCTGGCCGAACTCGCCGCAGCGCGGGCGGAAGCGATGGACGTCGGCACCGTCGACTGCGAACCGTCCATCGCGCGCGCAAGGCAATCAGCTGGGTGCCAAGGCCGGATCGGGATCGAGCGCCGCCCGCTACCATCGGGTCGTACAGTTCTGGAAGCTCCACTACGAAAGTGCCGCACGGGCCGAGGAGATCCTTTGCCCGGAGCGGCCGGGTCGTCTCAGCGGGCGGCGCCACCGCGTGGATCCACTGGCAGTCCGGCAACGCCCGGCTCATAGCCGGCCGCCCTCGCCGTCCGCTCTTCCTCACCGGCCGCGAAGCCCCCGCAGAGGTGCACGCTGTAGATGGCCCCTCTCACCGACGCGCCGCTCGTCCCTCATGGGTGACAGACCCGATGGACACTGCCCGCCCGGGCGTAGACGCTGGCAGTAGAGGCCGACGCGGCGGGCCGCCAGGGCGTCGTACGCAACAGTGCGGGCGAGGCGAACACCGCACCAGGGAGGTGACGCACTGTGTCACTGTTCTGGCGAATTTTCATGCTCAACGCGGTGGTCCTGCTCGCCGCGTTGACTCTGCTGCTCCTCGGGCCCCTAACCGTCTCCGCCCCGGTACTGCTGGCCGAGGCGGCCATCCTGGGGGCAGGACTGGCCGTGATGCTGATCGCCAACGCCTTCCTGCTGCGCCTCGGACTGGCCCCCCTGCGGCGGCTGGCTCACAGTATGGCCACCGTCGACCTACTGCGTCCCCGCCCCAGGCCGACCGCCTCAGGGTACGGCGAGATCGCAGAACTGGTCACAGCCTTCAACGCCATGATCGGCCGTCTGGAAGCCGAACGAGCCGCCAGCAGCGGCCGCGCCCTGTCAGCGCAGGAAGCCGAACGCCACCGCATCGCCCAGGAACTCCACGATGAGATCGGCCAGAGCCTCACCGCCGTGCTACTCAGCCTCAAACACGTCGCCGACCAGTCCCCCGAACCCCTGCGCGAGCAGCTGCACCAAGCACAGGAGACCACCCGCGCCAGCCTGGACGAGATCCGCCGCGTCGCCCGTCGGCTGCGCCCGGGCGTCCTGGAAGAACTCGGGCTGATCAGCGCCCTCAAATCCCTTGCCGCCGAGTTCACCGGCCCCACGATCACCGTACGTCACCACATCGACGCCAACCTTCCGGCCCTGGACCACGACACCGAACTCGTCGTCTACCGCGTCGCTCAGGAAAGCCTGACCAACGCCGCCCGCCACTCCGGCGCCCGCATCGTCGACCTCACCCTCCAACAGGGTCCCGCCGGGATTGAGCTGCGTGTGCGGGACGACGGCCGCGGCCTCGATGGCCTCACCGAAGGCGCCGGCATCCGCGGCATGCGCGAACGCGCCCTGCTCATCGGCGCCGACCTCGCCCTCCGACCCGGCCCTGACGGCGGCACCGAGATACACCTGACCATCCCCATGCCCCATCGGAGTAACCGACTATGACCGAGGCGACGCCCATCCGCATCCTGCTCGCCGACGACCACCAGTTGGTCCGCCGCGGAGTCCGTCTCATCCTCGACGCCGAGCCCGACCTGACCGTGGTCGCCGAAGCAGGCGACGGCGCCGAAGCCCTCGAAGCCGCCCGCAATCACCACCCCGATCTGGCCGTCCTCGACATCGCCATGCCCCGCCTGACTGGCCTGCAAGCCGCCCGTGAACTTTCCCGCACCCGGCCGGATGTGCGCATCCTCATCCTGACCATGTACGACAACGAGCAGTACTTCTTCGAAGCCCTGGCCGCCGGCGCCTCCGGCTACGTTCTGAAGTCGGTCGCCGACCGCGACCTCGTCGAAGCCTGCCGCGCGACCATACGCGGCGAACCCTTCCTCTATCCCGGCGCCGTCAATGCCCTCATCCGCGACTACCTCGACCACGCCAGGCAAGGACGCCCCCCGCCCGCCAGGGCCATCACCGACCGCGAGGAGGAGGTCCTCAAACTCGTCGCCGAGGGCCATACCTCGCAGCAGATCGCCGACCTCCTCGTGATCAGTGTCAAGACGGTAGAGCGTCACCGCGCCAACCTGCTCAACAAACTCGGCCTCAAAGATCGCCTGGAACTCACCCGCTACGCCATCCGTGCCGGACTCATCGAACCGTGACCCGCACCCACCTTCCCGGCGTCTTCCGGCCCCAGCCGGGACGCGTCGGAACGCCCCCACCGGCCGGACTGCGCGTCGCCAGGCCGCTGGCTGGCCTTGTCTACGAGTTGAGTTTGGACAGCAATTGTTCAGCACTTCGGACAGCGCTCAGCCCTGTCGGCGTTCGATTTGAGGGCAGGGCCGGGGCAGTCGGGAACAGCCAGTGGAAGCGGACTGCCTGGCAGGAAAGGCCGTGGCTCGGCGCGGTGCCGGGGCTCAAGGCCAGGTAGGACACCGCCGTGGGCGGGCGCGTGCGCCGTCGCTCCCGTCCGCGCCTGGTGACAGCCGGCTCGGTTTTCACCGTATGGCTGGTCGTGGCTGTTTTCCGCCAGATTGAGTAGCCCTGAGGCCAATCAGTGACTCTATGCAGTCATTGCACTGCGCTATGTGTGCATCCTGATCTCCGCCCGGATCCTCGAGTCACGAGCCCGGGCAGGCCGGTACGACACTCGCCAATGGAGAGGGAAACCATGGCCATTGACCAGTCCACCGAGTCCCAGGACAGCGCGCCGCAGAACAGCGGGCTCTACGACACGCCACCGCCGGAGCTGGTGGAAAGGGCGGAGCACGCACGCAAGGAGCTGGAGGCGCTGGGCGCCACCGTTCGGTTCGAGGCGAAGTGGTGGGGGTTTGAGGTTCACCTGAACCAGGCGGCGGTGGACGCGTACCTGGAGATCAAGGACCTCCTCGCGGACATCCTCGGCGAAGCTCTCAAGGAGCCCCTGTCGACGCTGGTCACTCTGGCGGCCATGGCGCAGAAGGTCTGGGTGCAGGCGGTGTCGAGGGGGTATGGCTGCAAGCTGGTCTCGCCGTGGATCTCGCCGACGATGCTCATCCCGATCGGTATCAATCCCTCCGAGGACCCCAACTTGTGGTGGACGGTGTTCGGTCGGAGCGCGGATACCGGTCACTTTCAGTGGAACGAGGACACCATGTTCCCGGCCCATGCCAGCGCCGCGAACCCGGCGGCGGCGGTGTTCAACGGCCGTCTGATCCTCGTCCACCGCGGCTTCGACGACCAGCAGCTGTGGTGGACCTCGTTCGACCCCGACAACGGCTGGTCTGTGGACACGGAGTTCGGCGCCCACTCCAGCGCCGCCGGCCCGGCCCTGGCGGTGTACGACGGGAAGCTGCACTGCGTTCACCGCGGGCACGGCAGCGACACCAAGTTGTGGCACACCACCTTCGACGGCCGTGGCTGGTCCGCAGACAGGCCGCTCGGCGCCCATTCCAGCTCTGTCGGCCCGGCCCTGGCGGTGTACGACGAGAAGCTGCACTGCGTCCACAAGGGCGCCACCTCTGACAGCACGCTGTGGCACACCACCTTCACCAGCGCCGGAGGCTGGACCCAAGACACCCCGCTCCCCCGCCACTCCACAGCCTCGAACCCTGCACTGGCGGTGTATGGCAGCACGCTCCACATGGTCCACCGAGGCAGCGGCAACGACACCTCCCTGTGGCACACCACCTACACGAGCGCCGGGGGCTGGGGCTCGGACAACAAGTTCCGCGCCCACTCCAGCCTGGAAGGGCCCGGCCTGGCAGTCTTCGACAACAGGCTCTACTGCGTCCACCGCGGCCACGGCAACGGGGACCAGAACCTGTGGTGGACCAGCTACAAGCCCGGCAGCGGCCCCTGGACCGACGACCAGAAGTTCCCCGGCCACACCAGCGGCGCCGGACCAGCGGTCGTCGTCTACCGCGACAAGAACGGCACGCAAGACCAACTCATGGTCATCCACCGCGGCTACGGCAACCGCGCCGCCGGCACCGACAGCGCCGAAGCGCAGGCACAGATCGCCGCCGAGGAAGACGCTAGCTGATCACTCGCACTCCCGCCGACCGGCACTGATCCCCGGTCGGCGGGTGGCGCCACCCGCGCCGGTCCACTGGTGGCTGTAACCCCATCCGGCGGCACGGGAACCGAGCTGGAGTGCGCCGCCCTTGGTGCGGTGAGGGCCGAGGGAACACGGCGTACCGGCCAGCAGCTGTTCCGGGGATGCGGCCAGCGCGCAGTTCGCGCAAGTCGGGTGTGAAGGCACCAAGGGAGCACCGAGCAACCTGGCGATTGACCCGATGCTCTTACGGCGCTCGTTGCAACTGCTCGCTGTTCGAATCGAGAGCCCACCCCGGTGCTGTCCGAAGTGCTGAACAACTGCTGTCCAATCTCAATCTCGCGGACAAAGCCAGCTGGCCCCGCTACGCGTGACCGTGCTGTCCGGCCAGCGGTACTACTCCCCCACCGTGGCCTCCTGCTGCTGACACTGGGACTCCTTCTGTTCCGCCTCCCTGCAGCCGCCGATGTGGAGTAGACCGCGGCCAACTCGCTGTATCTCGCCGCTGCCGCCCGTCGCGGCGGACCGTCCGCTGACACCCTCACTGCTCACCGGTTCCCCGGACGACCGTGACCGGGCACTGCGCATGGTGCAGGAGTGCCTGGCTTACCGAGCCCAGCAGCAGGCCGGAGACCCCGCCTCGGCCGCGTGCCCCGACCACCACGAGCTGGGCACTGCCACTGGCCCTGATCAGCGCCTCGCGTGGACCGGCCTTCACCAGGCGGCGATGCACGAGAACGTCGGGGTACTTCTCCTGCCAGCCTGCCAGCGCCTCGGACAGTTGCCGCGCGGCCCCATCGTGCAGACGGTCCTCGTCGAAGACCGAGGCCAGCGGGTCCTGCGGGCCGAGGGCCCGCTCAGTCTTCGGGGGCCAGGCGTGGACGGCGATCAGGTGCGCGCGCCGCAGGGACGCCTCGGCGAAGGCGAAGCCGACTGCCGCTCTGCCGGCCGGGGAGCCGTCGGCGCCGAGCAGGACGTCGCCCGCGGGATCCTTCCGGCCGCGGACCACCATGACAGGGCAGTGGCTGTGAGCGGCCAGGTGCACGGCTGTCGAGCCCAGCAGCAGCCCGGCGAAGCCGCCCAGGCCGCGGCTGCCGACCACGATCAGTTCCGCGGTTCGTGACTGGCGCTCCAGCACCGACAACGGCTCACCGGCGATCACGGCATTGGTGGTCTCCACGTCAGGCGCTGCCGTGCGCGCGCGCTGCACGGCCTCGGCAACGACCCGTCCCACCATCTCACGCAGTCCACCGTCGGGCGGCCCCAGCGGCGACGGGCCGGGCGGCGGGTGCATGGCCGGCCAGAAGAAGGCGTGCACCAACCGCAGCGCGCACCTGCGCAGCTCCGCTTCATGGGCCGCGGTCTCAACAGCCTCGAGGCTCGACGGTGAGCCGTCGGCCCCTGCCATGACGAGCCTGACGCAGTCCGGCGGGCGGGCAGGCGTCATCCGCTTCACCCTCTGTACAGGTTCGGAATCCTTTCCCACCACGGTTTCTCAGCCGCAGGCACCTTGCAAGCCGACTGCCGTTCGACGCCTGGTCCCGTCGCCCAGGGGGGGACGACTGCGCGGCCACCAAGGCGGCCGTCAACGCTGTGGTGTCGTGCTGTGAGGGGAGACCGATTGGCCGGGCGGCCGCGCGGCCATGATGATGGAAGTTGTACGCGGACGTCTGCGGCAAGGCGCGGCCGTAGGCACTTGTTCCCCGCGGTGCGTGCGGCAGGACACGACTTGTCGGCCCCGGCAGGTGCCGGGCGCTGTGTCCTGGGCGGGCAGCACCACGGTCATCTGCTCGGACAAGACCGGCACGCTGACCGAGAACCAGATGACCGTACAAGCGGTGTGGACCCCGCAGGATGGCTTCACCGTGAGCGGCTCGAGCTACGTCCCCGAGGGTGAACTGCACGCCGGCGACGGCACCGTGGTCACAGTCGGCGACCGTGCGAGTCAGGCGCTTTTCTGGTGCTTGTCGGGCGGTGCGTTGTGCAGTGATGCCGCGCTCACCCAGGAGGACGGCCGGTGGCAGGTGGTCGGTGACCCTACGGAGGCGGCCCTGCTGGTATCCGCTGCCAAGGCTGGTCTCGACACGGAAGACCTCGCCGCCTTGTACCCGCGCGTCGACGCGGTCCCCTTCGGTTCGGAGCGCCAGTCCATGGCAACCCTCCACCGTGCACGGGAGAGCGGTGAGCACCTGACGCTGGTCAAGGGGGCTGCCGAACGGGTCGTCGGACTGTGTACCGGCCAGATGAGCGCCGATGGCACCCTCGCTCCTGTGGACCGGGACGCCGCTCTGCGTGTTGCCGAAAATCTCGCGGTCCAAGGGCTACGTGTCCTGGCCACCGCCATGCGCTCCGCGACTGACCCGGTCCCTTTCGGTGAGCAGGAACTGTCCGACTCCTTGGTGCTGACCGGGATGCAGGCGATGCTCGACCCGCCCCGTGCCGCAGCCGCCGACGCGGTGCACGCCTGCCACACCGCCGGTGTCACGGTCAAAATGATCACTGGCGACCATGTGGGCACGGCCACGGCCATCGCCTACCGACTCGGCCTTCTCGAGGACCGGCGGAGGGGGAACGTGCTCACCGGCGCGCACCTGGAGGCGCTGCCCGTCGAGGAGTATCCGGAGACGGTAGATCGAGCCAGGGTGCTGGCACGGGTCTCGCCCGAGCAGAAACTCCGGCTCGTCGAGGCGCTCCAGGCGCGGGGCCAGGTGGTGGCCATGACCGGCGACGGCGTCAACGACGCCCCGGCGCTGCGTCAAGCCAACATCCGGATCGCCATGGGCCGGGGCGGCACCGAGGTGGCTAAGGAAGCCGCCGACATGGTGCTCACCGACGATGATTTCGCCACCATCGAAGCCGCCGTCGAGGAGGGCCGCGGAGTCTTCGACAACCTCACCAAGTTCATCGTGTGGGTGCTGCCCACGAGTCTTGGGCAGGGCCTGGTCATCCTGTTCGGCACCGCGCTGCCGATCCTGCCCACCCAGATCCTGTGGATCAACATGACCACCGCCGTGCTGCTCGGCCCAACCCTCGCCTTCGAACCGAAGGAGGCCGGGATCATGCACCGGCCACCCCGAGACCCCGGCAGGCCGCTGCTGACCGGAACCCTCGCCGTCCGCATCCTGCTGGTCTCCGCCCTGATCGTCGGCGGCGCATGGTGGCTGTTCGCATGGGAGCAGGCGATGGGCGCCCAGATCGCCGAGGCGCGGACCGCGGCAGTGAACCTGGTCGTCGCCGTCGAACTGTTCTACCTGTTCAGCTGCCGCCCGCTCACCCGTCCCGCATGGCGCATCGGAGTCTTCAGCAACCGATGGATCGCCGGCGGGGTGGTCGCCCAGACGGCCGGTCAGCTCGCCCTGACCTACCTGCCGACCATGAACAGCCTTTTCCGCACCGCTCCTATCGGCTGGCCGGCATGGCTGAGGATCCTCGCACTAGGGTCTGTTGCGAAAGTGCTGGTCACAGCCACTCGTTAATGGCTGCGACCAGCACGGTCGCTTCGAAGCGGACGGCGAGTTTGTCGTAGCGAGTGGCGACGGCCCGGTGGCGCTTGAGGCGGTTGATCCCGCACTCGACCGCGTGCCGCTGCTTGTAGTCGTCCTTGTCGAACGTCGGCGGCCGCCCACCGCGCGATCCGCGCTTGAGGCGGTTGCGGACACGGTCCGCCGGAACCGGGATGGTGGCCTTGATCCGGCGTCTGCGCAGGTAGGAGCGGTTGCCGTGAGAGTCGTACGCCTTGTCGGCCCGGACCCGGTCCGGACGCCTGCGCGGCCTGCCGAGCCCCAGCCTCGGGACCCGGATGGCTTCCAGGACCGCTTCGAACTGCGGGGAATCACCCCGCTGCCCGGCCGTGATCAGGACGGACAAGGGCTTTTGCCCCTGCTCGACCGCGAGGTGGATCTTGCTAGTCAGTCCGCCGCGGGATCGTCCGAGGGCGTGGTCGGCCGGCTCGACGAAGACGCCGCCGGGCGGTTCCTTCTGGAGGTCCCCCTTTTCGCCGCTCCGGCGGCGTGCTGGTGGGCCCGGCAGAGGTGGAGTCGACGTTCACGTCCCAGGTGATCAGGCCCTTGGCGTCCGCCTTGGCCTGAAGCTGAGTGAGGATCCTCGCCCAGGTCCCGTCCCGCTGCCAGCGCCGGAACAGGTCATAGACCCGGTCCCACGGCCCATAGCGTTCCGGCACGTCGCGCCAGGGAGCCCCGGTCCGGGTCCGCCACCGTATGCCATCTATGAGCTGCCGCCGCGTCCACACCTGCGGACGACCCGGCTTGATGCCCAGCGGCAACAACGGCTCCAGCCGGGCCCACTGGCCGTTCGTCAGATCCCCACGTCCCACAGGACATGATCATCAACGAACAAGATCCACTTTCGCAACAGACCCTAGAAGGCTCATGAAGATCTTGGGTTCTGGCCCTGCCGCGTCAGCGGCAGGGCCAGACTCGTCATGTGGCGATGGGCGAATGGGTC